>JAGROB010000045.1:0-3807 GCA_020440465.1 Chlamydiia bacterium | reverse complement strand
CTGTGAGCTCTGTGGTAAATAAATTCATGCTTTGGTAAACTTCCGAGCATGAGAATTCCCCTTACTTTTATAGCTTTATCCCTCGCTGTGTCGAACGTACACGCGGCTTACACGATTCAAGACGGCAAACTAATTAATGCCGACAGAGTTGCCACTCTTTCTTGCGATGATCACTACCAGATCGCAACAAATGCCTATCTTGCAGAGGACTGGGATGTAGCCGCCACCCAATTTGATATCATCCACACAAGCTTTCCCAAGACCCCCATGGGTCAAGAAAGCCCCTTTTTCAAGGGGGTTTGCCTCTATGAGCGAGAAGAGTATGAGTTCGCGAATGAAGCGTTCAACGACTATTTAAAAAGTTCTGCCCAGCCCCAGTTTTTCGCGGAAGCGATGGACTATAAATTTGCGATCGCAAACCAGTTTGCTGGAGGGGCCAGAAGAAGATGTTTTGGAACCAAGCAACTGCCAAAGATTTTGCCGGCTAAAAACTTGGCGGTTGAGATCTATGATGAAATCATTCAGACCATGCCTTGCCATGACTACGCCGCAGAAGCGCTGTGGGCGAAGGGAAATATGTACTGGGAAGAGGGCGCTTACTCGGAAAGTATTGATAACTTCCAGATGTTGATACGCAGATTCCCCAAACATGAACTGACTCCCCAAGCCTATGTTGCGATTAACCAAGTCTATCGAACCGAAGCGGAGTGGGAGTTTCAGAACCCTGATCTATTGCAACTAGCGGAGCTTAATCTAAGACGTTTTGAAACGGACTTCCCCAGAGATGAGCGCCTAGAGCAAGCAAAAATAGATTTAATCGCACTTAAAGAAACCTATGCCTCAGGGCTTTGGACTACGGGAAATTATTACGAGGGTCAAGGCGCTCCCAAAGCTGCTGTTATCTACTATTTAAACGCTTTGAAAAAGTTTCCGGAGACTCAAGTAGCAGAAAAATGTAGAGCACGCTTGGAATCGCTTCAGCATGTTGAGCTTTAAAAAAGCCTTCCTCCTCCCTCTTCTCCTCCTCTCCGCGTGCGGCTGGCATGCCGGAGAGGGAGACCTCATCCACACCAACGAGACTGTAGTCATCCCCTTTGCCGAAGGGGACTGGCAGGGGACCTTAACCCGTAAGCTTGTTGACAAAGTCGCCACCGAAACCGCCCTTACCGTTGTGAATTGCGATGCTGATCTGGAGCTTGCGGTCATCATCAGAAGACGAGATGAAGAAAACGTCGGTTTTCGCTACGACAGAAACAACAGAGGGGAAAGGATCGACTATATCATTCCCTCAGAAACCAGAGTCACGCTTTTTGCGGAAGTGACCCTGTTGGAACGAGCAACGGGGTGTGCTCGCATGGGGCCGCTATTATTCGAAGCTTCCTATGATTTCGATCACGATTATTATTCTTCTCAAAACGCGGTCAACATTTTTTCTTTGGGGCAGCTTACTGACTACGACGAGGCCATTGATGCTGCTTTGGTCCCACTATATGAAAAGTTAGCTGAAAAAATTACCGATTATCTGCAAAATGCGTGGTAATGGCAAAATATCCGGCAAACTTAGCTTTTTTGGAAGAAATGCTTGTGGCAACAAGGTCTAAAGCGTTTGCAAAAGGCTGGAAAAAAGAAGAGGCGACCTTACTAGAAGTCGCGGTTGAAGAAGCGGTTGTCAATATTATTCAACATGGGTATAAAGATTCCGAGGGGGAGATAGAACTCCATTTTCTTGACACTCCCAACATGATGATCGGCCTGGAAATCAAAGATAAAGGCCCACCTTTTGACCCTTCTCTTCTTAAGGGGGAATATAATCCCGAATTATCGCTTGAAGATCGTGAAATCGGTGGAAACGGGCTTCTTTTAATGAAAAGGATTCTGGATAAAGTGTCATATCGTAGAGAAGAGCCCTTTAATGTTCTCTATCTCGAAAAATCACCCAAACGAGCGTAAAGACTCTTCTACTTCTTGAATTTCAGTAAGATAGGACTCAAGAAGTCTTAATACCAGCCGGGAAGTATTAAACACTCCCTCGACGGAAAAGGCGATCTCTAAGTGGGGTGCATCTCTTTGATTTAAAGCGATTAAGACATACGTTAGGGTTTTGTCCTCTTTTTTTTCAGGAATAATCCATACAATAAACTGATCATTGACTAAGGTAATTTTTTCGGAAGATTCAACCACATGAAAATAGCGGGTGAAACGGGGCTCTTCCGGATCTTTAAAGAAACCTAAAAGCCCCTTTTCGCTTAACGTCTCAAGGGAGACTTGATCTAAACCATCTGGCATATAACGGCTTAGATTTTCTGTAATTTTCTTGAAGTAGTCATCAATTTCGGTAAGATTTTCCATGAAAGCCCTCTTTAAAAACTCCTCACGCAAGAGCTTTGCCAAATAGGCAAAATTTCGGGTAAAATGTTTATTATGCTCAAAAAATGTTGGTTCACCGGCCTGTTTTTCCTTGTCTGTTCGCTTATTGCGGAGCCGCTAGAGGTATCAGTTAAGGCCGAATCGGCCATTTTGATTAATCCCGACAATGGAAAGATTCTCTTTGAGAAAAACGGCTTTAAGCCGATGCATCCTGCAAGTATGACGAAGCTTGTGACGACTGCATGGGCGCTAAAGCTAAAAAGGGATAAGCTTAATGAGCTCGTTGAAGCTTCAGACGAAAGCTTAAAGACGATCTCTGTGGAAACAAAGAAAAAGGCCGATTATCAAACCCCTTCGTGGTGGCTTGAACCAGGAGCATCGAATATAGGGCTTCGAAAAGGGGAAAAAATGCCCTTGAAAGACCTTCTTTTAGGCGTAATGGTAAGCTCTGCCGGAGATGCGTCCAACGTGGTCGCGGAATATTGCGGCGGCTCCATCAGTCGGTTTGTGGATGGTATGAACGCCTGGGTTAAAGCCATCGGCTGCAAAAATTCTCACTTCAAAAATCCCCACGGTCTTTTCCATCCGGAACATAAGACGACAGCATACGAGATGGCGCTTATGATGAAAGAAGCTTTGAAAGACCCCTATTTTGTGGAAATTTTGAAGCAAACAAAGTTCACTCGCCCTAAAACGAACTTGCAAAAAGAACAGGCGATGATGGTAACCAACCGTTTGTCTCGCCCTGGCCCGTATTATTACCCCAAATTGATCGGGGGAAAGACGGGATATCTTTCAGCTTCTCAAAATACATTTGTTGCGGCAGCAAAGGATAAAGACCGTACATTGATCGCAGTCTTTATGAAAACGAAAGAAAGAACGGACATCTGGAAAGATACGATTGCCCTTTTTGAAGCGGCATTCCAACAGAAAAAGATCGACAAGGTCTTTATGAAGCAGGGAATACAAGAGTTTACGCTTCAAGAAAAGTCGTTTGATACGCCTCTTTATCCCTTTCTTTCGGAAGATGCCACGCTTTCTTATTATCCTGCTGAAGCGCCGCAGGTTAAAGCCTTAGTTTTTTGGGATAGCTTGTTGCCTCCCATCCGAAAAGGGGAAAAAGTTGGACAGCTTCAAATCGTGGACGAGACCGATAAAACGCTTAAAGCCTATACCCTTTATGCGGCAAACGATGTGGAGCCTACCTTGAAGTATAGAATAGAGAGTTTCTTCTTCCCAGAATCGTTGCCGACGCTCCTTTTCCGTTGGGGGCTCATCTTGGGTATCCTCCTCGCCTGCTATCTCATCTTTAAATAACTTCTTACTCAAAATTTCGTGTAAAAATAAAAAAGAAAAAAACGCAAAAACGCAAAAACACGAAAGGCGGCTTCGCCGTCATAGAAATTGCTGGGTAAAATAATCTTTTCTTCCCATTTTGTG
>JAGROB010000044.1 GCA_020440465.1 Chlamydiia bacterium | reverse complement strand
TGCGCCTTTGCTTCCTTTGCGTTTCATTTTGTTTTACATTTAATGGATTGTGATGATGGAGCCGTATCTTCATCAGATTAAGCGCTTAAGCTGGTTTTTGCTCATCAGCATTAGCTTCAATGCTTTTTTTATAGCTATACTGATGTTTTTGTTTTTTCAGGAGAAGCCGGAGCCGTTTTTTACCCAAAGTTATGCCCTGTTAAGCGAGTCTCAGGGTGTTGTGGCAGATCAAGAGCTAAAACAGGCGATTGAAGAGCTAAAGGGGCAAACGGTCGACGAGCTTTTAGTGAAGCTATCCGATAAGACTCTTGTGGAACACGGCTTTACGGTGGGGGATATATCGCTTGGAATACTGAGTGGCTTTTATCAGTTTGATTTGGAAAGAGCGCTTTCAAGACCTCTTAAAAAAAAGGCGGTAGCCTACGGTACAAAGGGGGAGACGGTTTATTTATTTACCGATCTTTCAGAGCAAGATTTTTTAAGGCTCGAAACGTTTATTCGGCAAGAGAAATGGCCCTTTTCGTCCCAGGGATTATTTAAGCTTTTGAAAAACCCCATGTTCATGAATGACTCTTCCTTGAAGGAAACTTTTTATCACACAAAAGAGTTCATTGAAGTGGAAAGGCTTGTCTCTACCCGTCAAAAAAAGTTTCCCAAAGAGCGCATTTTATCGCTTATTCTCTCGGGAGAGTGGGGTAAGCTTGCCGCCTTTTATGAGATTCAAAAAAGCTCTTTTGACATCTCCGAAAAGCCCCGTCGGCTATTTTTGCTGGACTGGGTTCACCAGGGAGCTTCGGAGGCGGCACAAATTCTTTATGAGACAGATCTTGAATTTTCACTTAAAAAATTAGACGATGCGACCACACTTAAAATCTTGAAGCTATTAGAGACAAATGAGACGGCTCTAAAAGATTTTTCCGAAAAGCTGCTTAGGTTACCCCGTTCCGAAGCCGTGAAAAGGGCGGCTCAGGCCTACCTCCCTAAGGTTGACACCTTGAGTGGATCCCTTAGTGAACCTCCGAAAGTGTTAGCTAAACCCACTCTGACTCAACTTCCCAAGCAGGTTTATCCTGAAGGGATCTATATTGTTCAGCCCAATGATTCGCTTTGGAAAATTTCGAAGAAGCTAAATGTGAGTATCGAGATTTTAAAGGCAATGAATGGGCTTACGAGCGATCAGCTGAAGCCGGGGCGTCCGCTTCGGATCCCGGCGGCAAATCAACGCCGCCCTTAGACCAGGGTCCACACCGTAAAAGTCGCCAAAGGGTAAGACAAGATCCCTTCAAAACCCCACAGTTATCGATAGCTTCCATCGCATAATTCGAGCAGGTGGGATAAAATCTACAACACGGACCTAAAAACGGCGATATCGCTAACTGATAAAACCGAATTAAGCCCTTGAATATAATTTTCATGCTTTGATTGTAACAGAGATCGAATAAGATTGCGAAAAGGGGGACTTGAACCCCCACGGGATTGCTCCCACTAACCCCTCAAGCTAGCGCGTATACCAATTCCGCCATTTTCGCAAAGAGGAAAGCAAATTTTACCTGAGAGTTTCAGTTTTATGCAACTGATTCTAAGAAAAGGGTGTGAACTTTTTTATGAAAGCTCTCCGAGAAGTCCAAGGAAGCTAGTTTCTCAAACGATCGGACAGGAGCAAGCTCTGCCATTTCCAGGTCAAGCGCCTCTAAGGGACAAAGCCCTTCGTGAAGTAAAAGTTTTAAGAAAAAAAGAGTAACCAGGTTGTTTTTTTTCGGAAAGTCGGAAATTTTAGAAAGAATTTTTAACAAAAGTCGGTATAAAAGCTCGGAGGGCGCCTCTCCCTCTTGGGTTAGCTTTAAAGCTTTTAAAAGGGAGGCCGCGGCTCTCATAGCCTCTAGATCGTCTCTTAGTTTTAAGTAAGGGTCTATTAACCGATACTCTGTTACCTCAAAAAGCTCTCCTCTTCCTCCGGAAACAAAAAACTCTGCTCGAGTGAGCGGGGAGAGCGGGGATTTTTTAGCCGATCGTCCCCACTTACGAATGACACTTATCTTTCCAAAAGGGGTAAACACATTCGCGATCTCGTGCCGATCCTGATAAGGCACAACCGAAAGGATGACCCCCTCAAACTGTTTTTCCATACGTGCTATTTTAGCTATTGTGGGGAAACAAGTCATCATATAGAATGTGTATTCCTTTTCTTTCGCACCGATAGCTCAATGGATAGAGTACCTGGCTTCGGACCAGGTGGTTAGAGGTTCGAGTCCTCTTCGGTGCATTTTGGCTGGCGCGTTTTGCCCTTTTCGTGCCTTGCTCTTCGGTCGTGCCAGATGCACTGCCCTCATCGCAATACCCGAAAAACCTTTCAATTTTTCACCACG
>JAGROB010000043.1 GCA_020440465.1 Chlamydiia bacterium | reverse complement strand
TGGATACCCAGACGGTGCAAGGTCGGCGCACGGTTCAATAATACCGGGTGGCCTTTAATGATTTCATCCAATACGTCCCATACTTCCGGAGCATGTCTTTGAATCATCTTCTTTGCGGAACGAATCGTGTAAACAAGTCCTAAGTCTTTCAAACGTTTTACAATGAACGGCTCGAAAAGCTCAAGCGCCATCAATTTCGGAAGACCGCACTGATTGAACTTTAGCTCGGGTCCCACAACAATCACAGATCTTCCGGAGTAGTCCACACGCTTACCCAGCAAGTTTTGACGGAAGCGTCCCTGCTTACCTTTCAGCATCTCTGAAAGTGACTTCAAGGGTCTGTTCCCGGCACCCATTACCGGATGACCGTGACGGCCGTTATCGAATAGTGCGTCAACGGCTTCTTGGAGCATCCGCTTTTCGTTGCGGACAATCACATCGGGAGTCTTTAGCTTTAAGATCGCTTTCAATCGGTTATTTCGGTTGATCACACGTCTATAAAGATCGTTCAAATCCGAGGTTGCGAAACGGCCTCCATCTAAAGGAACTAAAGGACGAAGTTCAGGCGGAATCACAGGAACTGCCGACATCACCATGGAGTCAGCTTTGTTTTTCGAGCTTGCGAACCCTTCTACGATTTTCAGACGCTTTGCAAGCTTCATACGCGCTTGCATCGACTTGGTCTTTTTGAGCTTTTCTTTAAGTTCAACTAAAAGCGCCGGCAAGTCTTCCGATCTCAAAAGATCAGCAATCGCCTCTGCCCCCATTTTCGCCTGGAAAGCTTCTCTTCCCCATTTCTCTTGAGCTTCTCTTAGCTCTTGATCATTCAGAAGCTGCTTTTTATCCAAGTCCGTTTGACCGGGATCGGTAACGACATATTCTTCATAATAAACAATTCTTTCCAGATCGCTTGCCGTCATCCCAAGTAAGTTTCCGATACGTGACGGCATCGTCTTGAAGAACCAAATATGTACCACAGGAACCGCGAGATCGATGTGGGCCATTCTTTCGCGACGCACTTTTGAAAGGGTGACCTCTACTCCGCAACGATCGCAGGTGATCCCTTTGTGCTTAATCTTTTTGTACTTTCCGCAGGCACATTCCCAGTCTCTTTGGGGACCGAAGATTTTTTCGCAGAACAAGCCCCCTTTTTCGGGCTTGAAGGTACGGTAGTTGA
>JAGROB010000042.1 GCA_020440465.1 Chlamydiia bacterium | reverse complement strand
TTATCTCACACGAACTAATTTTCTTTTCTTAAGAAAAGGCACGCTAAAGGGGCGCCCCTTCACAACGATTTGTTGTTGAAATCAGGCGCTCTTTTTTTGTGCCTTTTTTCACTCCCTTTTCGTAAATTTAAATTTTATTATTTACAACCGAGATTGAGAGGTCACCAAGAGAGTTAGCCTCTCGGTGACCTCTCAATCTCGGTGGTTAAATCAAAAAGAAGTATGTTTATGAGTGATATTAAGTACATTTTTCTTGTGTTGGTTATCGCGATTTTGGGACCCTTTGCCTCTGATTCCTACTTGCCGTCTTTACCCCAAATGACCGAGTACTTTCAAACGACCGAAACGGTGATGCAACTTACCGTAACAGTATTTTTCTTGGGGCTTGCGAGCTTTCAACTTTTATGGGGTCCTTTCTCGGATAAACTCGGAAGAAGAAAGGCTTTGCTCCTTGGGGGGCTAACCGCCCTTGTCGGTTGTGTGGTCGCAATGTTCGCCTGGAGCCCCACAATGCTAAATATTGGACGATTCATTCAGGGAGCAGGCGGAGCGGCGAACGCGACTTTGTGCCGCTCTGTACTAAGAGATCGCTTTAGCGGCCCAAGACTCGCTCAAGCCGGGGGGATTGTGGGGATTTTCTTCGCACTTGTCCCGTCAGTCGCGCCGATTGTGGGCGGATTTATTCAAGAGGCCTTTGACTGGAGAGCGAACTTTATTTTCCTGTTCTTCTTCACTTTAACGATTGTTTGGATCATCTGGCAGTTTTTTCCGGAGTCGAATACTAATCTCAATCATCGGGCGCTTCACTGGGATCAGTTTATGGGAAACTACAAAACGCTTTTGACCGACAAAAGCTTTTTAGGCTACACCCTGGCTTCAAGTGCCGGCTTTTCGGGGCTGATCGCTTACTACACCATTAGCCCGTTTCTTTTGCAGAATGTGCTTCTCCTAACGCCTTCAGAGTATGGTTATTCGGCAATTGTAATCACCCTCGGGTTTATGGCGGGTCATCTTACGAATGCCATGCTGGTTAAAAAATTGGGAATGAATCGGATGCTTGAGTTGGGTTTCTTCACTATGCTAGTCGGTGGGGTACTTATGACGACTTACGCTTTGATGGGAATCGTTACATTAACCGCGATTTTAGCGCCCACTTTGATTTTTATTTATGGTTCCTCATTTACGTTTTCTAATGGAGCCGCGGGAGCTATTCAAAGGTTTGGGCACATTGCCGGCTCTGCGGGAGCGATGTTTGGTTTTTTACAAATCCTGGGGACAACGATCATCTCGTTTCTGATCTCGTTTTCAAGCGATGAGACCGGTTTGACTCTGGGGATTACGTTTACCCTGATGGCTCTTTTTGCTTTTGGACTGTATAACGTGCTTGTAACTAAGGCTCAAGAGTTTTAATCCGATACCCGACACTTTCTTCAAGCGATTTATTCAGCTGGGAGTTGATAAAACTTATATCCTTCGAGGAGATCGAAGAATATTTTTTGGGGTGATAGATCCCTTGATTAAGATCTCCCTTGTAATTGTAAATGGGATTAAAATCTTCTTTAAGTTCGATGCCGAACTTAACGGAAATTTTTTCTAGCAACTCTTTTGGGTGATCCCTTGCTTCTTCATAATTAATCAATAAAAAGTTTAAGACTTTAGCTTGGACTTCAAGCATGTTTTTTAGCTTAGCTTCTCTTAATTTGAAGATGTTTCCAAAAGGTTCGAGAGTGTCGGGGTCTTTGTCAACCCAAGGATTATTTAAAACTTCATTTAAGATGGCGGGGTCACTCGGGTCGGTAATCCATTTTGCACGAATGAAGTCGCTATAAGCTAACCTTCTTAAATTATATGAGGCACACCACGGTTTTCGGTGAAAGCTTTTGGACCACTCATAAGGGTCTCTCACTACCAGAATAAATAGGGTATCGTCGGTATTTTCAAAGTCGTATGCCTGGGGTAGGCCGCTCCAACATTCTCTCGGCAAATCAAACCAGGGGGGGAAATGTTTGTGACAAAGGGGCGCTTGGATCAAATGGGTATTTTCTAAAATCAAACGGTAAACATAGTTACTTCCCGAACATCTTTCCGAATATATGGAGAGTTTCGTAATCGGATTAACGTGGCCTTCTAAAATATTGAATAATAAAAAATGTGTGATTAGAATCAATATTCGCAAAATTAGTTCCTGTTCAAATAACTTCTTTTTATGGAATTAATTTGATGATGTCAAATTTACTTTCAATTTTTTTTGCTAAGTGACTTAAGGCGTTTCAGAAGCGAAATGGCTGCCGAAAAGCATTGAGCCCAAAAAGAGGGCATTGAAAAGCGCGGAAATAGACGTGGCCCAGGCCACACTTTCGGGACCCCAATTCAGGCCGAAAATAAAGAGGGTGTTGAGACAGAGGTTAATCCCTACGGATAAAATAGATCCTAAGGCGGCCGTCTTATAATTTCCCAAAGCATAAAAGGCCGGAGCTAAAATCAACACCCACGTTTGAAAGAGAAGCCCGGCACCGTACCCCCAAAGGCAAAGCGTGGTGCCGTCGATGGACGCTTCGCCAAAATCACCCCGTCCGAAGAGCAATTTTACGCTGAAGCGTCCCAAAATAAAGATCAGGCAAGTGATCGGTACCATCAAATAAGATGAGCGTTTTAAAGCTGTGATTAAGAAAGTTTTAAACTCTAGAAACATTCCTTGCTTTGCGGCACGGGAAAGGGGAGGTAAAAGCGCGCTGGATAAAGCGATCCCAAACAGGGCTAATGGGAGCTGCTCGATACGAATCGCATACCAGAGCCAAGCGGGTCCCTCCGGATGGGCCCAGCGGGCGAACAGGGGGTCGAGTCCGGAGTTAATCTGGGTCGCGACAACGCCCAAATTGGCTAAAAATAGGGGCTTAATCAAGATTTTTAAATCGGATGACTTCAAGTCCCATCCGGTAAATAGGGGGATAGATAGTTTTGAAATTGTCTTGGGAACGGTCATAAGCCACTGACCCATAGCGCCTAAGCAAATGGATAAAGCAAGCGGTACCATGGCTTCATCAGGAGCTACGCTTGAAAGAAATAGCGCGGCTAAAATCCAGATAATATTGAACGCAATAGGTGCCACTCCGGGGGTGAAATAGCTTCCCTCCGACTGAATAAATGCGGCGTTCAGGGCATAAAGACAAATAAAATAGAGGCTCGGAAGCATCAAAAAAGTCATTTTTAAGACGTCGGAATCGTCTCCCAAAAAAGGGTAAATTCCGGCCATGACAACGCCGATTAAAAACGCGAGCCCAAGCGCCATAAATGCGTGAAGGTCTCTAAAAAAAGCATGAGCCTTTGATGCGTCTTCTTTTTTTAGCTCCTCGTATTGGGGAATAAAAGCGGTTTGCATCCCTCCCTCTCCCAGAATACGGCGGGGTACATTCGTTAGACGAAACGCAACAAAAAATGCTGCCAAAGGAGCGGCCGTCCCGAAAGCCCAGGCCATCGAGATATCTCTTAACAGTCCCGTGACGCGGCTAATCATCGTTCCCGACAAAAACTTGGCGGCCGATTTTAAAATCGTTTGGTTTGAATCCATATCTGTTGATTGTTAGAATAGCCGCTAAAAGTTAAAGGTTCTAGCATGAAAGAAAAAAAACTCATCATCGGCGCTCACACTTCCGCTTCGGGAGGCGCTCCCAATGCCCTTTTGGAAGGGGAAGAAATCGGAGCGACCACCATTCAGCTCTTCACCAGCAACCAAAAGCAGTGGAAGGGGAGAAATATCACCGATAAGGAGGTCGATCTTTGGTTTAAAACCTTAAAAGAGACGGGCTTGGAGCAAATCATGAGCCATGATAGCTATCTTATTAACTTAGGTGCGCCCAATCCGGAAATGCTCGAAAAAAGCCGGAAAGGCTTTAAAGACGAGATCGAAAGAGCGCTTAAATTTAAGCTCTCCTATGTAAACTTTCATCCTGGAGCCGCGCTTAAGGAAGATCCCCAAAAATGTCTGGATACCATTGTGGAAAGTGTTCTTGAGTGTGAATCCCTCGTTGCCGATACCGACTTAACTCTCCTTTACGAGGCGACGGCCGGTCAGGGTTCAACTTTGGGTTATACTTTCGAACAGCTGGGTTACATGGTGAAAAACACCGCTCCCAAAGTACCCGTCGGCGTGTGCATCGACACGTGCCATATCTTCGCGGCGGGCTACGATATCAGAACTCCCGAAGCGTGGGACAACACGCTCAAAGAGTTCGACAAGCACGTCGGGCTTAAATACTTAAGAGCTTTTCACGTCAACGACTCGCTTAAACCGCTAGGCTCCCGTGTTGATCGCCACGCACCTTTGGGCAAAGGGGAGATCGGCATGGAGTGTTTCAAATACCTCGTCCAAAATCCCAAAACGCGCCACCTCCCCATGTACTTAGAGACTCCCGATGGCCCCCCCCTCTGGAAAGAAGAAATTAAACTTTTAAAAAAGTTTTACAAAGAAGCTAAAAATTAAGCTTGATTATTCGGTGAATCAGTCTTTGGATTGGGTTAAATGTGTTTGGATAGGGACTTTATCGGGTAAAGAAAGTTGGATAAAGAGACGGTAAAATTAAGTGTCTACGGGGTTTTAATTGATAAAAATGGCCGTATTTTAATGCAAAAACGGGATAATACCTGCTACGCAAGTGGATTTTGGTCTTTTCCGGGGGGTCATGTTGAGGCAAAAGAATCTTTAAAACAAGCGATCCAAAGAGAGCTGGAAGAAGAGGTGGGAGTCAAGATTGATCTAGAGTCGTTTTGCTGTTTAACGCTTTGCAGAAAACCTGAAAAAGATCAACGTTATGTAAACTTTTTTTACCTTGTGGATAAGTGGGAAGGCGAGCCCTCTATTCAGGAGGCAAAAGCCTCAGAGCTTGCCTTTGTTTCTCCCAATGATTTGCCCAACCCCATTTTGCCCTACATCAAAGAAGCTTTGGCTTTAATACACAACAAAGTGGGGTTTCATGAATCCGAATACTAAATTTGAAGACATTTTTTTGATTTAGATGAATCTGAAATGGGGAATTAGGTAAAGTGTGCGGCCCCCAAGAAAAGAGCTATGATTAAAGATCACTCTCAAAATGAGGTTGAATGGCTTATCGACTTCCTTCAAAAGGTTCGATTTGTTTTTGACTCTTAAGCCAACTTTCGTCTCATTTTTTAATAAGGAAGTCGATTTTTTCTGAGGACTTGAGGTATGATGGGGGATTATTTTGACATAAAGGGCCAGTATGAGAGTAAAGATCAAGACATTGAAAAAATCGCCGGAGCTTTTGGGCAAGACGGTGGAAGTGAAAGGCTGGGTAAGAACGGTCAGAAAGCAAAAGACATTTTCCTTCGTGGAAGTCAATGATGGCTCGACGCTTTCTAATTTTCAGGTGGTTTTGGATGAATCTATTCCCGACTATGAGAAAATTGTCGATCAGCTTTCGACAGGGGTATCTGACAGCATCACGGGAGAGTTGTCCCAAAGTCCCGGACAAAATCAGGCCATGGAGCTTAAAGGCAAATCGGTTGAAGTGATCGGAGCTTGTCCCCCCGATGAATATCCGATGCAAAAAAAGCGTCACTCGCTCGAGTTCTTGCGGACAATCGCTCACTTAAGACCCCGAACCAACACGATTGGAGCGGTCACCCGCGTAAGAAACCAGATCGCTTGGGCGACACATAAGTTTTTCCAGGAAAGGGGATTTATCTACCTTAATTCCCCCATTATCACCGCATCCGACTGCGAGGGGGCTGGAGAGATGTTCCGCGTGACAACCCACGACTTAAAAAACCTGCCTGTAGACAAGGAAGGAAAGCTTGACGATACGAAAGACTTTTTCGAAAAACCGGCATTTTTAACTGTGTCAGGGCAGCTTAACGCCGAAATTTATGCCTGCGCTTTAAGCGATGTCTATACCTTTGGGCCCACCTTCAGAGCGGAAAACTCTAATACATCTCGCCATTTAGCAGAATTTTGGATGGTGGAGCCGGAGATCGCTTTTGCCGACCTGAACGACGATATGGACTTGGCGGAAGCTTATTTAAAGTACGTCTTTAAAGCAGCTCTTGATCATTGCCAAGAGGACATGGACTTTTTCGAAGCGCGGATTTCCCCCGGCATCAAAGAGCGGCTTCAAATGATTGTCGACACCCCCTTTGAAAGGGTTTCCTACACCGAGGCGATCTCGATTTTGGAAAAATCGGGTAAAAAATTTGAGTATCCTGTCTCCTGGGGATTAGATCTTCAGTCGGAGCATGAAAGGTATCTTGCCGAAGAGCACTTTAAAAAGCCCGTCATTGTCAAAGACTATCCGAAGGGGATCAAAGCCTTTTATATGCGGCTTAACGACGATGGAAAAACGGTCGCTGCGATGGATGTGCTTGTCCCGAAAGTGGGGGAGCTCATCGGCGGAAGCCAGAGAGAAGAGCGGCTCGACGTATTAGAAAAAAGATTGGTAGAAATGAAGCTCGACAAAGAGGATTATTGGTGGTATCTTGAGCTAAGAAAGTATGGCTCTGTTCCCCACGCCGGCTTTGGAGCGGGTTTTGAAAGACTTGTACAGTTCGTAACGGGGATCGAGAATATCAGGGACGTGATACCGTTCCCTCGTTACCCGGGAAATGCGGAATTTTGAAAATTGATCTTTTTAATGTCGGAAATAGCCAGTACAAGGCGTTAGATTATTTTACCGAAAGATTAGCCGAAGCCCTTGAAAGAAAAGGAGTGGAGGCAAATATTCAACCCCTCAACACCGGCGATCCCGCCGGTGTCATCAACAGGGTCATCAACGATCGGCCCGATGTCACACTCGCTTTCAACGGCCTTCTCCCTGACCCGAAAGGCCGTTTTTTATGTGATATGATAAATATTCCGCATATTGCCTGGACCGTGGATTCTCCCGCATGGTTTCTTCCGTTAAAAGAGTCCCCTTTAAGTTGGGCGACTTGTATCGATCGCTCCTACCTCGATTTTTTTCACGGCGTAGGCTACGACAGAACGGCATTTATCACGCAAGCGTGCGATATCAAGTTATTCGATAGAGAACCGGAAGAAAAAGTTTTCGATGTCACGATGCTAGCCTCTTGTATCGATATAGAGGATATAGAAGAAACCTGGGAAAAGGAAGCTTCCCCGGAAATGCAGCGTGCCCTTAATCACGCGGTTGATATTTCTTTAAGAGATCCCAAAGTCTCTTTCTGGCAAGCCTTTTCGGAAGCTATCGGCATCCATCGGGCCGATCAGGACGTCGACTTTGAAATCATCATCAGACGACTGCGAGAGCTTGAGCTTTATGTGACCGGAAAAGAGCGGCTTGACTTTCTTAAACACATGACATCGATTCCTATCGATGTTTTTGGCGATCGACCCGAAGGCAAGTCATGGAGCTATTATCTTAAAGGGATGGAACACATTAAAATCCACCCTCCGGTAACCTACGACGAGCACTTAGATGTCATTGCCAAATCAAGAATCACGCTCAATAACATTGCAAAAATGAGAGAAGGGGGAAGCGAAAGGGCGTTTCACGCCTTTGCCCTGAACACCCTTTCCATGTCGACCGAAGGCGCCTACATGAGAGAGTTTTATAAGGACGAGGAGTCCATCTTATTTAATCGTTGGGGCAGCTGGCAAAAGGATCAGGAAAAGTTAAAAAAAGCCCTTTCGGACGATGCCTACCGCACCCGCCTCATCGAAGCGGGTCGTGAGATTACCCGTAAGCACCACACCTGGGATAATAGGGCCGAAGAGCTCATCCCCTTCGTCAAAAAAATCACCCACACTCGTTAAAAATTTTCAACGCAAAA
>JAGROB010000041.1 GCA_020440465.1 Chlamydiia bacterium | reverse complement strand
TTGCTTCCTTTGCGTTTTCTTTTAAGCGATTAGCGAGATTGTAACGAAAATGTTAGTAAGCTTCTGAAAACATTAAAAACTGAGAGAGTTTAAAGATATAACTTATTGATTAACAAATACTTTTGTATTTTGATTGAATTTTACTTCATCTTTCTTGGTTTGATGTGTTGGTGTGCTCGAAGGTGAATTTATTTCATGAGTTTGGTATAAGGGTCTTTTTAATTGGGAAGTGTCTCATGGCCAAATCTTATGATGAATCAAGCGTCCAGACGCTGGACGCGCTCGCTCACATCCGTCTTCGATCGGGAATGTATATCGGCCGTCTTGGCGATGGCAGTAATCCCGATGACGGGATTTATATCATGCTGAAGGAAGTGATCGACAATAGCGTCGATGAATTCATCATGAATCACGGAAAAAAAATCGAAGTAGAGCTTGACGAGGACGGCAAAATTTCTGTTCGCGACTATGGCCGCGGCATTCCATTAGGCAAAGTGATCGATTGCGTCAGCCAAATCAATACGGGTGCAAAGTATAACGACGACGTGTTTCAGTTCTCTGTGGGGCTTAACGGGGTGGGAACTAAGGCGGTGAACGCTTTATCCACTCATTTCAAAGTCATAAGTCATCGCAATAAAGAAGCTATGGAAGCGACCTTCACAGAGGGGAAGATCGTCAATCAGAAACAATCGAAAACCAAAGAGCCCGACGGCACTTATGTCGAGTTTATTCCCGACCCCACGATTTTTAAAAAGTTCAAGTATAAAACGGAATATATCATTAAACGGCTTTGGCACTATGCCTATTTAAATACGGGTATGACCCTCTATTTTAACGGCGAGCCGATCAAGTCCGATAACGGTTTGTTAGATCTGATTAATGAAGAAGTGACCGACGACAGACTCTACGAGCCGCTTCACTATCGGGGCAAGACGATCGAGTTTGCTTTCTTGCACACATCAAGCTATGGGGAAAGCTACTTTTCCTTTGTCAATGGTCAATACACTCAAGACGGGGGCACACATCTTTCTGCCTTTAGAGAAGGGATTTTAAAAGGGGTTAACGAGTACGCGAAAAAAAGCTTTCAGGGCGTGGATGTGAGAGAAGGGATGGTCGGAACGATCTTGGTGAAGGTCAAAGACCCCGTCTTCGAGTCGCAGACAAAAAACAAGCTTGGCAACACTGATATCAGAGCCGGCATCGTTCAGGAAGTAAAAGAAGCGACACAGAACCTGCTCTATAAAAACCCGGAAACAGCTAATAGAATCATCGAAAGGATCGCTTTTAACGAAAAACTTAGAAAAGAGCTTTCAGCCGTCAAAAAAGAAGCTAAGGAAAAGCAGAAGAAAATCTCGTTTAAAATTCCAAAATTAAGGGACTGTAAATACCACTACGGCGATGGGTCGAAAGAAAGCGACGAGACAATGATCTTTTTAACGGAAGGGGAGTCGGCCTCCGCTTCTATCGTTCAGTCGAGAAATCCTAAGACGCAGGCGGTCTTTTCTCTTCGCGGAAAGCCGATGAACGTCTTTGGACTTAAGCTCGATCAGCTTTATAAAAATGAAGAGATGTTTAACTTGATGTCTGCTTTGAATGTCGAAGATGATCTGGCAAATTTAAGGTACAATAAAATCGTTTTGGCAACAGATGCCGATGTTGACGGGATGCACATTAGAAATCTTTTAATCACGTTCTTCTTAACCTATTTTGAAGGGCTTGTTTTGAACGGGCACCTTTATCTTTTGGAGACACCCTTGTTCAAGGTAAGAAACAAAGAAAAAACACTATACTGCTACTCGGAAGATGAAAAAGACAAGGCTGTCAAAACCCTGAAAAAAGGGGTGGAGATCACCCGATTTAAAGGCTTGGGAGAGATCTCTCCCGATGAATTTAAGCAATTTATAGGGGATGATATCCGGCTCTCTCCCGTATCTGTTTCGAATTTCTCCGATGTGAAGCAGGCTCTTAATTTTTATATGGGTAAAAACACCCCCGCTCGAAAGGCGTTTATTATGGAAAATCTGATCGCCGAGGAGGCTTTGGAAAATGGCTGATGTCAAACACCAGATGAAGGATCATTTCCTTCGCTATGCTTCTTATGTGATCTTGGACCGCGCAATTCCCAATGTGGTCGATGGCTTAAAACCCGTACAGCGACGTATTTTAGAGACACTTTATCGCATTCATGATGAAAAGTTGCATAAAGTCGCCAACGTCGTTGGTCAAACCATGCAGCTGCATCCGCACGGCGATGCGCCGATTTACGAGTCGCTCGTTAATTTGGCGAATAAGGGGTTTTCTTTAGACAGGCAAGGAAACTTCGGGAACCCCTTGACGGGAGATCCGTCCGCGGCAGCGCGTTACATCGAAACGCGGCTTTCTCCTTTGGCAAAAGAGACGCTTTTCAACCCCGATTTAACCGAAACGGTACCTTCTTACGACGGAAGAAACCAAGAGCCGGTTGTTTTGCCGGCCAAAATTCCGTTACTTTTGATGCAAGGGGCCGAAGGGATCGCTGTCGGGATGGCAACTTCGATTCTTCCCCACAATTTTCAGGAGCTTTTGGAAGCGGAAATTGCTTACATTGAGGGCAACGAGTACGAACTTAAGCCCGATTTCCCCACCGGGGGCATTTTAGATGCTTCCGACTATGACAAGGGGCGTGGAAAAGTAAAATTGCGGGCCAAAATCGAGATTGCAGACCCCAAGACGCTTGTCATCAGAGAAATTTGCTATGGAACTACGACAGAGGGACTTATCCGTTCGATTGACGAAGCCGCAAAAAGGGGGAAGATTAAAATCGACTCCATTAATGATTACACGGCGGAAAAAGTGGAGATCGAAATTAAGCTACCCCGGGGACAGTACGCAGACGAGCTCATCGATCAGCTTTACGGCTATACGGAATGCCAAGTGTCATTGTCTTCTCAAGTGATAGTCATTAAAGACAATCTTCCCTGGGAAACCGATGTTCACGAGATTTTAGAGTACCACGCGAATAAGCTTAAGGAGTATCTGAAAAGAGAGCTTGAGATCGAGCATAATCGACTTTTGGAAAAGATCTTTGCGAAGTCATTAGAGCAGATTTTTATCGAAGAGCGCCTTTATAAGCAGATAGAGACTGTAAAGACTCTAGAGGGGATTCACGACGCAATCGAAAAAGCGTTTAAGCCTTATCACAAACAGCTCTTAAGAGTGCCGACTCACGAGGATAGAGAACGGCTTTTACAAATCCCTATCCGTAAAATTTCTCGTTTCGATTTGGACAAGAGCTTAAAGGAAGTGAAAACTTTAGAAGAAACTTTGGCTCAGGTTGAAAAGGATCTTAAAAACATTAAGAAATTCACGATCAACTACCTAAAAGACTTAATCAAAAAGTACGCGAAAGATTATCCCAGAAAAACCGAGCTTCAGGAGATCGAGGCGATCGATAAAAGAGCCATTGCCACAAGAAAGTTAAAAGTGGGCTTCGATCAGCAAGGGGGCTTTATAGGAACTAAAGTTGCGGGCGAGACTAAGCTTGAATGCACAAACTACGATAAGCTTTTAGTCTTTTTTAAAGACGGCACCTATCAAGTCATTAACATTCCCGAAAAACAATACCTTCATAATGACGGCAAAAAAGTTGTTTATGTCGGCGTGGCCGATAAAAAGACCCTGTTTAATCTGGTCTATAGAGATCAAGGCACGAATCTGTCCTACGTTAAACGATTTATTGTGGATAAATTTATCTTGGACAAATCGTATACTTACTTGGAACCCAAGTCGGAGCTGATGTTTATTTCTACCGATCCGGAGCCGAAGGTAGAGCTTAAATATGTCCCGAAAGCCAAGCAAAAAACGTCCAAGGAAGTGATTGATTTAAGCGAATTCGCGATCAGAAAGCCTGCGACAAAGGGTTTAAAGCTTTCAAACCGTCAGGTAAAAAAGGTAGATCCTGTTGAGTAATCGGGAAAAGGTTTTAAGAAAACTTAGCAGAAGAAGCTACTCAAGCTATGAGCTTATCTTTAAGTTAAGATCTGAAATGCCTGAAATTAAAGAAATTACGGATGAATTTCTCAAAAAAGGGTATATTAACGACGAAGAGTGGCTTAAAGATTTTATTAAGTCTGAAGAGAGAAAAGGTAAAGGCCCAAAGGCGATCGGCGCCAAGCTTTATAGCAAGGGATTTCCGAGAGAGACCATTGAAAGTGCGCTTCTCATGACTGAACCCCAAGAAGCGATTCAAACCGCGTTAAAAAAAGAGTTAAAAAAAGGTAAAGATAAGCCCAAAATCATCGGAGCTTTAGTCAGGAAGGGGTACTCCTGGGATGATATAAATTTAATAACAGATATGTTATAATATGAGTATCTAGAGGGGTAAATAATATGTCTGATGGAATTAATCCTATTGCGGGTTCACAAACAACTTCGCAGTCGCAGCAACCTAGCACCACCCAAATTACTTCGGATGCCACATCTCAATCGGGTGCGGTACAGGCCTCTGGAAAATCATCTTCGACGACCAAGATTAAAAACTTGGACGATCTTAAGAAAAAAGAACCGAAATTCTACGAAAAAATGATGGAAGGGATCGCAATGACGATCGTTAATGAGATGAGAGACCACCAAGAGCGACTTAAAGAGATGATGAGAGAAGCTCGCGAAAGAGCCGAAGGTAAATAATACTTGTCCATGGAGCAAATTGAAGTGGGATCGATCGATCCCGTTAGAATCGATAAATATTTAGCCCTTCATTTTGCCCCTCTATTTTCTCGTTCCTATTTTTCCTACTTAATCAGCGAAGGTTTGGTCCTTTTAAACGGAGTGCCCGTAAAAAAGCGGGCATTAGTTTCCTCCGGAGACACGATTGAAGTCGCCTTTGCCGATACGCCCGAAAGTGAGCTTGTTCCTGAACCAATCCCACTTGATATTCTTTATGAAGATGACGATATTTTGGTGCTTAACAAGCAATCCAATCTGGTTGTCCATCCCGCGCCGGGAAATTACACCGGAACCTTAGTGAACGGTTTAATCCATCATGTGAAAACGCTTCAGCCGGAAGCAGGGAATTTGCGCCCCGGTATTGTTCATCGATTGGATAAAGATACCACGGGCGTCATGATTACCGCTAAGCACCCGGAGGCTCAAAGGCGGCTTATTCAAATGTTTTCCGATAGAAGCGTGAAGAAAGAGTATCTTGCCATCACGTATCAAAAGCCTATAGAGGGGACTTTAAAAACCCTAATCGGAAGGGATCCC
Organism: Chlamydiia bacterium; assembly: GCA_020440465.1. Classification (GTDB taxonomy): domain Bacteria; phylum Chlamydiota; class Chlamydiia; order Chlamydiales; family Parachlamydiaceae; genus JAGROB01. The sequence continues at coordinate 6,831 of JAGROB010000041.1, read as the reverse complement.
AAAGATCGAAAAAAAATGGCTGTCGTCGAATCGGGGGGCAAAGATGCGATCACCCATTTTTCATTGCTAGAGGAAAAACCCCCTCTTTGTTTGGTGCACGCCCTTTTAGAGACAGGAAGAACCCACCAAATCAGAGTGCATCTCAAACACTTAAAAGCGCCCATTTTAGGCGACGCGGTCTATGGAAGCCCGTCTCAAAACAAAAAGTTTCATGCCGAAAGACCTTATCTTCATAGTTTCCGGCTTCAAATAAAACATCCGATGAGCTTACAATCTCTATCTTTTGAAGCACCCCTTCCAGAGGATATGAAGCATGCGGCTTTTGTTGCAGCGCGTTAAAAGCGCCTCCGTTTCGATTGATAAGAAGAAAGTAAGCGAAATCGGTCCGGGACTTTTAGTTTTTGTAGGCATTCATCGGGATGACACCCCTGAGTCGATTGAGCGGATTGTTCCTAAGATGGTTAATCTACGTATTTTTGGCGATGAGGAGGGAAAAATCAACCACTCGTTGTTAGATGTTAAGGGAGAGGTGCTTATCGTTAGTCAATTCACCCTGTATGGTCGTTGCGAGCGTGGCAGACGCCCCGACTTTCTTTTAAGTGCCCCGCCCGAAAAAGCGATTCCTCTTTACGAGAAATTCATTGAAAAGGTTAAAAATCAAGGGATTAAAGTTCAGACAGGGCAATTTGGCGCCGTTATGGATGTTGAGCTTGTCAACGACGGACCCTTTACCATAATCCTTGAGTAAATTTCTTTTTTAAGATAGTCTCAAAAAATATAAACCGCCTAGCTAGGAAAACGAATCATGAAAGAATTTGTTGCGTATATTGTGAAAAATTTGGTCGACCACCCTGATAAGGTAAAAATTAGCGAGGTTGGCGGCACGCAGACACTGATTATTGAACTTTCAGTCGAAAAGTCGGATATCGGGAAGATCATCGGTAAAAAAGGGAAGACAATCAACGCGATTCGTACGCTTTTAATGTCTGTCGCCAGCCGAAATGGGATCCGTGTGAATTTGGAGATCTTGGAAGAAGACGGAAAACCTGTTAGCGAAGAGTCTGTAAATAATTAAAGTTCGGACCGAGCAGGATTCGAACCTGCGACCACCCGCTTAGAAGGCGGGTGCTCTATCCGCTGAGCTATCAGTCCGTAAGATAGAAGTCCAAATCATACTTTACCTTCAAAATTATATCAAGATAGTTTTTTCGAACGCGGCGCTAAAATGCCGCGGGATTCTTTGGAGTGCGCTGACTTGTCCTTACCGTTGGACACATCATTTTTTTACTTTTTTTTAGGCTCTTTGTGCCACAATTTAATGAGTATACAAGCAGTTTCAACGCAAAGACGCAAAGAAACGCAAAGGCGCAAAGGGCGGCTTCGCCGTCAGACAAGTAATTAAGGTTTAGTTGTTTTTAAAGGTAAATTTTTTTGCAAGAAATGGCGGCGCCCTTTGCGCCGCAATCCCAGATGACAATTATACATTGTCATCTTCCGTCCGTGGGCGAAACGCCGGTACGCCGTTTTGACCTTGCCTGACGGCGAAGCCGCCCTTTGCGCCTCTGCGTTTCTTTGCGTCTTTGCGTTGAAACTGCTTGTATACTCATTGGATTGAGGCAATTAGATCTTGAATAATAAAGCAAGAAAATGATGTGTCCAACGGTAAGGACTTGTCAGCGCTTTCAGACGGGGTGACAAGTCACCCCGTTTACGGACTAGCGGCTTTTCGGCATAAGATACGCCAGCACAATCGCCACACCGAAAAGTGCCGGGATATCGCCATGTAAATTCGCCCGATCGGTGGTATCAACTAATGCTTGCACAAACATGATTCCCCCGTGAACGACGCTTGACCAGATCGTGAACCAAATTAAGCTCTTGTTTGCCATCGGATCTTTAATTGCTAGGAGCAAAAACACCCCAAGCGTTGCATAGATGCCGATGATCATCTGCTCGTACTCATATTGGCTCGGGGTCCAACCCCAGCTATCGGGTAGAAAATGCATCGCCAAATAGATGCCAAAGATAAAAAACGTTCCTATCAAAGCTAAAGCAATCTTAAGATACTTTAATTTTGTCTCGTGGTTCATGAAAAGCTCCTTTTAAATTTTTTTTATAAGGTTAACTTTTTTTTTAAGATACGATTTAATGCACGCTATGAGAGATAAAATCAAATCGGATCTGTTTGCCGGCTTCATTACCGCACTTTTCAGTATGCCTATTGGAATGGCGTATGCCAAAGTGGCCGGGGTAAATCCGATCTATGGCCTTTTTTCAGGAATGTGGGCAACTTCTATCGCCGCAATGACTTCTGCAACCCCGCAAATGATTTGCACGGTGACGGGGGCGATTGCGATTTCGACCAAAAGCGTTCTTGATTTAGCGGGAATTCAGTCGGATCAGATGCCTGAAGCTTTATTTGCCCTAACTTTTTTAATCGGTCTCATTATGCTTTTAATGGGGTTGTTAAAGCTGGGCGGGATTATTGACTTTGTCTCCAATACCGTGATGACGGGATTCATTGTGGGCATTGCCTACTTGATTATCCTCGGAGAGCTGGGAGAGCTTGTCGGGATCGATTTAAAATCGACTTCAAAGCTTCAGCTCTTTGTGGAGTGGATTCAAAGATTTAAAGAATGGGATCCTTTAACCGCTATAGTGGGATTAGGCTCAATTGTTTTAATGAGCGGTTTAAGATTTTTCCCGAAAACCCGCCAGCTTGCCCCCGTGGTAACGATCGTTTTTTTCACGTTGCTTGTCCAATTGGGAGCTTGGGATTCTGTGATAAGGGTGGGGGATGAAGTGGCTCAGACAAGCCGTTTGCCTAGCTTTTCACTACCCGATTATACGCTGTTCCCTAAGCTAATAGTGGGAGCTTTTTCAGTGGCTTTAATCGCTTTAACCCAGGCGGCCGGCGTTTCCTCGGCTTTACCCCACACTTTAAACATGAAGCCTAGTCACTCAAAAGATTTTATAGGTCAGGGGCTTGGGAATCTTGTAGGCTCTTTTTTTCAATCCATGGGGACGGGGGGATCTCTTTCGATTAGCGGCATAAGCTTAGGGGCGGGAGCGGAAACGCGTCTTGCGGGGATTTCTCAAGGGATCTTTATGGCCTTGATCGTCTTTTTTGCTGGTAGCCTGATAAGCTATATCCCGGTGGCCAGCATCAGCGGCGTTTTATGTGTCGTCGCAGGCTTATTCATTGTTGTTAAGATAGATGATATTAAGCTGATTACCAAGACCTCAAAGGCTTCTTTTTTTGTGATGTGCTTAACGTTTTTGCTCGCCCTTTTAATCCCTTTACAATGGACGATTTTCTTGGGAGCGGCCCTTTCCATGCTCTTTTTCGTCTGGAGGTCGTCTCAAGAGATCCATTTAGCCTGCTGGGAAAAAATGAAATCGGGGGATTTTAAAAAGGGGAAAGTGCCGGAAAAACTGGGGTCAAAAGACTTGATGATTTTAGACTACGAAGGGATCGGTTTTTTTGGCGAAGTTCCCAGAATTGAGCATTTGATGCCCTCTATTGAGAATACTAAAAGCGCTGTGATTATCTGGAAAATGAATGACACGGAAGATGTGCACAGCACCTTTTTAAAATGGCTTAAAGAATTTGTGGAACAGTTTCAGTCTCAGGGAAATAAATTTATCTTAGAAGGCGTCTCAGCCCCTCTCTATAAAGAGCTTGAAGAAGCGGGGCTCGTTCGTCTGATTGGATCGGACTACATCTTCTCCACCCAAGAGGGAATACTTAGCTCTCTAAACCGCGCCATCCAAGCCGGCGAGGCCTGGATTAAGTCCCTAGCGATTGATAATCAATAAATTTTTTAACTTAAACCCCTATATGTTGAATTTTTTCAAAAAATCCGACATATAGGGGTTAATATGTTGAATGAGTCAACATATCATGATAATATGTCGTATTTTTAAGGATTTTTCAACATATGAGCAAATTTAACCCTGAATTGCCTTTCAATGAGCTACCCTTTCTTCCCCCAAAAAAGGATTTAGAGACCCCTAAGATACTGAAAGCATGTATTGAAGCTAATAAGGCGCTTGCTAAACTGAAAATTGCAGAGAAGCTTATTCCTAATCAAACAGTTCTTATTAACAGCATACCTCTTTTAGAATCTCAGGCAAGCTCCGCAATTGAAAATATCGTAACCACAACGGACGAGCTTTTTGAACACTCTTCGGCAGAGGACTTACCCATGAGTCCTGCTGTCAAAGAAACGCTTCAATACCGTAAGGCACTCTATCAAGGTTACCAGGTCATCAAAAATCGACCTATTAACTTAAGGTTAGCCATAGATATTTGTTCATCTATTCGACAAGTAGAAATGGAAGTAAGGAAATTGCCGGGAACGGCGTTGGTTAATGACTTAACGGGGGAGAAAATATATACCCCGCCAGAGGGAATTAAACTACTTGTGGAACTTTTGGGGAATTGGGAAACATTTTTACATGCTGATGATGGGATTGATCCCTTGATAAAACTCGCCGTTCAACATTATCAATTTGAGGCAATTCACCCCTTTTTCGATGGAAATGGAAGGACAGGAAGAATACTTAACTTACTTTTTCTTGTTGATCAGGGTCTCTTAGATACCCCGATACTTTATTTGAGCGGATACATTATTCGAAACAAATCAGATTATTACAAAAGACTTCTGGAAGTGACCACAAAAGGAGCATTTGAAGAATGGGTACTTTTCATGCTTGAAGCTATACTTGTTACTTCAAAATATACCCTCTCAAAAATTTTCAAAATTGAAGAATTAATTCAAAGAACAGTCGAAGTTGTAAAGAACAAATCTCCGGGCGTTTATAGAAGAGAGTTAATTGAACTCATTTTCAATCAGCCGTATATTAGAATCCAAAATCTTATGGAAAGGGATAATATTGGTCGAGATACCGCTTCGAAACACCTCAAGACCCTGGTTGAAATAGGGGTTTTGAGAGAGCAAAAAAAGGGCAGAGAGAAGGTTTTCGTAAATGAAAGCTTCTTAAGCCTTTTGGAAAAGGGCTAAATTAGAGCGTTGAGAGTAAAACGGACTGAATCGACTCGGCTCGGCTCGTGCCATGAAGCTTTCTTAAAGCGGCTCCTTTGTCCAGCTTGTCTCCGGCAATCTCTACCCAACGATCGCAAAGCTGATGGATCTGTTGGTTGTTTAATTCAATCCTTCCGTCAAAAAGCTCGTGTGCGGCCTCATAAATTTTTTTGACATCATCTTTATTGAATTTTCCCTTCTCTTTTTTCTTAAGGGCGTCATCAAAGCTTTTTAGACACTTATCGAAGGCTTCGAACATTTCTCACACCTTTTTTTAAACTGTATAACCGAATTAAGGCTATTTTTCTAAATTTGATGTAAGCATCTTATGTTGAAATGTCTAAAATAGAAGGCTGCCGCAAGTTAGAGCCCCATCGGCTTTGATAAGCTCGCTCATGTTTAAGGCGATAACTTTAAGACCACGGGATTCGGCTTCCAATTTTAATATCGCCTCTGATGCGGGGTAGCCGCTTTGAATAATCAGGGTATCTTTGATGCGAAGGACATTTGAAGCCACCGGATCGGGTACCGCAACAAATTGGTAGGAAGCTTGAGCATCCATCCATTTTTGGATCGCTCTTCCCGATGCATTGTCCGCAATAACCAGAGTGTTTTCATCCAAAAGACTAACAGATGATTTAAGATGCAGCGCTCCTGAAACGGGTATGGCAATGACGTCCATATCCTTTGAAAATATTTCCGAAAGCGCATCAAAAGCAGATATGTTTGTTCGTTTTGAGATGCCCACGAAAAGATGTTTTCCCGTGTATAAAACGTCTCCTCCGTCCAGCTTTACGGGCTCATCCATTGGGTAGCAAGCTAACCCTAAATTTTTTAGGGTTTCATGAATCAAGATTTCCTCCCCGCGTCTTGATTGGGCCCCCATGCGGCAAATGACCGCTTTATCTTTTGCGACAATCGCGGTATCTTCAATAAAGTTGCAGTCGGGATATGCTTCACTTCCTTCCAACACTATCGTATTTTGTAGGAGCTTTTGAAGGGTAGAAACGTAGGCGTTATGTTGGCTTTTGGCAAGCTCGATATCTATGGGAGAATCCGGCTCCTCTTGCTTTAAACTTGATAGAAATCCTTCTGATAACTCCCGAACAATGGCGTGGGTATAGTTGTAGAAAGGTTCGGCAAACCCACAGGCTGCGGAAAATAGAAAAGCCGTTAAATAAATATATCTCATAGATAGAGAATCTAGGGACTGTTTGATAAATTGTCAATGGGGTATAAACCTATCACTTGAAAAGAGGTAAATATGAAGTTTTTTTTGAGTGGCTTGCTTATTTTGGGCTCCCTGATAGGGAATCAACGGTCTTTCGAAGCGGAGGTAGATTACTTTCATGTTTGGCGAACCAAGCCTGATATTCCTCCAATACTCATAACCGCACCGGCAGGGGTGGAGCCCACTTTAAACGGTGCTCAAACAAAAGTGTTATTCGGGGGATGTAATATCGGGGATGACCCGGGACCCGCTGTAAAAGGGAGTATTGACTGGTGGTTTTGTGACTGTGTGGCGCTTCGATTAGGGGGTTTTTGGTCCAAAGAGCAAGAAAAAAGCGTTTCAATTGCCTCAGATGCCTCAGGCATCCCCTCAATTGGAATCCCGTTCTACAGTGTTTTAAGCCAGACTGAACAGACCTTGCTTATCGCATTAGAGGATACACAGCAAGGGGAAGCTTCCGCCAAGCGGGAGAATCGGGTTTGGGGAGCTCACGCGGCCTTAAACTATGATTTAGGCTGCAATCGGGGCGTTAACTTCATCTGTCTTTTGGGG
>JAGROB010000040.1 GCA_020440465.1 Chlamydiia bacterium | reverse complement strand
ATTTTAGTGCAACGGAAGCCACTTGTCGCGGACGTTAAAGCGCTTGTTAATATGCTTTTTGCGCTCTAGCTCGATAATCTCTTCGTTCGATAAGTGGGGGATTTTGTCCCAAAGCTCATTTTTGTAAGCCAAAAGACGCTCTCTTGCGGACTTTAGCTCCTCCCACCGTTCAGGGGAAAGCTCACGGATGTTTTCAAGATCTTTTTTTAAGACTTTTTGGGTAATGCCCGCTCTATTTTCGGGGTCGGCATCCTCGACTTTGGCCATAATTTCTAAGTCATGCTGCATAAAAGAGAGTAAAATCGTCCGGGCCTGGACAGAGGGGATTTCTTTTTCATCCCCCTTAAACGAAGAGGCTTTGGACGCAAGCTCCAAAAGCTCGTCTTGGGACATTTTAAGAAGCCCCTCATCTAGGAGATTCTCCATTTTTGTATAATCTGTCTTTTTCATATAATAATAATTATAACAATAAGTTGATTCTGATGGAAGAAATTGAAGCCGATGTCGTCGTGATCGGATCTGGCCCCGCGGGGCAAAAGGCGGCTATACAAGCAGCGAAGTTGGGAAAAAAGGTGGTTGTGATTGAGCAAGAGCTCGATCCCGGCGGCAATTGCTTGTACAATGGCACGATTCCTTCTAAGTCCTTAAGAGAGGCGATCATAGATCTAACCGGCTACTATGAAAGGAATTTTCATGGTATTCAGTATGACCGAAAAAAAATTAATATCTCGGAGCTAATCAATAACCGGCTTGGGCAAACCATTAACGCTCAACGGAATATGATTTGGCGCCAGTTTAAGAAAAATGGAATTCAAGTTGTCTTAGGAAGCGCCCGTTTTGAAAACCCCCACCGGATCGTTGTTGAGAATGTTTCAGAGGGGATAACCTATCAGATCCACGGGGAGGCATTCGTGATCGCGACGGGGTCTAAACCCCGAAATCCCACCAATATCCCCTTTGATGACGATGTGATCTTGGACTCGACCCGGCTTTTACGCATCACGAAGGTCCCCAAAACCATGATTGTGTTGGGAGGGGGGATCATCGGGGCCGAATATGCGAGCTTTTTTTCGGCACTGGGAACCGAAGTTACGGTAGTTGATAAAAAAGAGCGGCTTTTACCCCTGCTTGATGCCGAAATCGGCGTCTTGATGCAGACCGCTTTGACCGATTTGGGGCTTAATTTCCTTGGGAATAAAGAGCCGGAGGAAGTGCTTAGAAAAAATGACCGCGCTTTTGTTCGTTTTAAGGACGGCACTTCAGCCGAAGCCGACGTTTTGCTTTTTGCGTTGGGTCGACAGGCTAATGTGGAGGGACTTCACATCGAAAATGCCGGGGTGAAGATGAATAACCGCGGCTACGTCGTCGTGAATGCCTTATTTCAGACGTCCGTTCCCCATATCTATGCGGCAGGGGATGTGATCGGGGGGCCGTCGCTTGCGTCGACTAGCATGGAACAGGGCAGACTTGCGTCCCGCCACGCGATCGGAATTCAGACGCACCACTTTCCCAACATCTACCCGATCGGGATCTATACGATACCCGAAATTTCGAGCATCGGCATGACGGAAGAGGAGCTAAAAGAGCTTGGCTACCGCTACGAAGTAGGACGGGCTTACTACTACGAGCTTGCCCGAAGCCATATTGCCGGCTCGAATACAGGGATGTTCAAAATTCTTTTTCATAAAGAGACGCTTGAGATCTTAGGCATCCATATTATCGGACGTGGAGCTACTGAAGTGATTCACATCGGACAGGTCGCCAAAAGTTTCAACGCAAAAATTGACTACTTCATCGATCAAGTCTTCAATTATCCTACCTACGCAGAGGGCTACCGCGTCGCTGCCCTCAACGGAATCAACAAAATCAAATCCCGCCGTTGACTTTCAATAAAATCTGTATTATAATTACGACTCATAAATTACTAAGGAATAATGATGCAAGTTGATAGAACATATGTTAAAAAACATTTTGTTAGAGCGGTAATGGAGCCGCATGTCCACCCACAAATAAACAAGTTTTTTTTTCAACTTCTTTGTGAGGCACGTCCCGATCCACTTGACAATGGGGAACAACTTGCAATTAGAACTAAATTTAACGAAAGAGTGTTTAGTCTCATTGATGATTTAGAAGAGGCAAAAGTTAGCGAGGTGACCCGTCAAATTAAAGAGCTTGCCGCAAAACCTTTAACAGATCCTTATGGAGTTGACGGAAAAGAGTTAGCTTTGAAATTACTTTCTTCCGAGACTTTGCAAGAAGCTGCTGAAGAGTATGTAAAAGTTATTTATAGTCAGAGTCTTGGCTACCTCACTCCAGAGCGTTTGAAAACTCTCAGAACCAATATTCAAAATGCCCTTCAAAATTGATGCGCTAACGCCGCGAGACTTTTTTGGAGTGTGGGGTCAAGGCCGCACTCCAAAAGAATCTCGTTAATATTACTTTTTCTTAACATCCAGATGGTCTTTTTTCCACGTGAGTTCGATGTGCTCGCCGGTGACGATCTTCCCTTCCAGAATTTGCTTCGACAACGGATTTAACACCACTTCCTGAATCAAACGCTTCAAGGGCCGTGCCCCAAAAATCGGATCGTATCCTTCCTTCGCCAGGTAATCGACAAGCTTGTCATCCCAAGTTAGATGGATTTCTCGGTCCAACATACGCCGTCTTACGTGCTCTAGCTGAATGTCGACAATCTTCGACATATCTTCCGCTTTAAGCGGCAAGAAGGGCAAAATATCGTCCAATCGGTTCAAAAACTCCGGTCTAAAGTGCTGTTTCAAAATTGGATCCAAAAGATCCAATATTAACTCTTTTGTCAAGACAGCTTTTTTCCCTTCCAGCTTCTCCAAAAGCACCTGCGAGCCCAAGTTCGACGTCATGATAAAGATCGCGTTCTTGCAGTTCACCGTCCGCCCTTTGCTGTCGGTGATCCGTCCGTCGTCAAAAATCTGAAGCAAAATATTAAACACATCGGCATGCGCCTTTTCAATTTCGTCCAAAAGCACGACCGAATAGGGGCGGCGTCTTAGAGCCTCCGTCAGCTGCCCCCCCTCGTCATAGCCGACATATCCCGGAGGGGCGCCGATCAGCTTGGCGACGCTATGCTTTTCCATGTACTCCGACATGTCGATACGGATGAGCGCCTCTTCCTGATTAAAAAGCTGCTCTGCAAGCGCTTTGGCAAGCTCCGTCTTCCCGACCCCGGTGGGTCCGACAAACAAAAACACCCCGACAGGGCGGTTAGGGTCGCTTAAGCCCGATCGGGAGCGGCGAATCGCCTCCGCCACAGACTCGACCGCCATATCTTGTCCCACGACGCGCTTCTCGAGATCTTTTTCCAGATGAAGGAGCTTTTCCGCCTCTCCCTCCAACATTTTGCTGACGGGGATACCGGTCCACTTGGAGACGATCTGGGCCACTAAATCTTCATCCACCTCTTCCTTTAACAGGCGGTGCTTCTTCTCGTTAAGCTTCTTCTGGGTCTCCTCCATCTCTTTTTCAACTTTCGGCAGCTTGGCGTACTTGATCTCGGCGACTTTATTGTAGTCGGCAGCTCTTTCGGCTTCTTCCTCTTGAAACTTCAGCTTATCGATCTCGTTTTTCTTTTGGTTGAGGGTCTCAAGAAGCTTTTTCTCCTGCTCCCACTGCTGACGAAGCTCACCCAGTGCTTCCTTCGTCTCGGCGATCTTCGCCTCTTGCTTCTCCGCTTCTTTTTGGGCAGAGGGGCTGTTTTCTCTTTTTAATCCCTCAAGCTCTACGATCTGGGCGGAAAGCTCCCTTTCCTTCGTATCGATCGGCAGGGGACGGGAGCCGATCTGCATCCGGATTAAGCTTGCGGCCTCGTCGATCAAGTCAATCGCCTTGTCGGGCAAAAAGCGGTCTGTAATGTAGCGGTTGGATAAGAATACGGCCGCGTGGATCGCCCCTTCGGTGATTCTGACCCCGTGATAAATCTCATATTTCTCCCGAATGCCGCGCAAGATAGCGATAGAATCTTCAAGCGACGGCTCATGCACCATAACGGGCTGAAAGCGTCTTTCCAGCGCCGCATCTTTTTCGATGTGTTTGCGATACTCTTTTAACGTGGTGGCGCCGATACAGTGGAGCTGTCCCCTTGCGAGAGCAGGCTTTAGCAAGTTCGCCGCATCCATCGACCCTTCCGCAGAACCTGCGCCGATGAGCGTATGCACTTCATCAATAAACAAGATGATTCGCCCGTCCGATTTTTCGATGTCTAGTAAAATCCCTTTCAGCCGCTCCTCGAACTCTCCGCGGAATTTCGTTCCGGCGACAAGGGAGCCCATATCGAGGGCTAAAATCTCTTTGTTCTTTAGCGAATCGGGAACGTCTCCCTGAATAATACGCTGGGCCAGTCCCTCTGCGATGGCGGTTTTCCCTACGCCCGGCTCTCCGATCAGCATCGGGTTATTCTTGGTCCGGCGGGATAAAACTTGCATCGTCCGGCGGATTTCCTCGTCCCGACCGATAACGGGGTCGAGTTTACCCGATTGGGCAAGCATGGTTAAGTTTTTGCAGTACTTTTCAAGCGCCTGAAGGCCCGATTCGGCTGTGGGGGAGTCCATGTGTCTGTCACCTCTGATTCGCTTAATTTCTGCTTCGACTTGACTGTAGTTTAAGTTCGTCGTTTTTTTCCATTGATCAAACGGCGCTCCACCGTTTTTCCAAAAGGCGAGCAAGATATGATCGCTGGAGACGTAGGTATCGTTCCAGCTTTTCATGATTTGTTCCGCTTCCTGAATCCGATTTTGGAGCGACCTTCCCGGCTGGGGTGGTTGGGGATTGGAAAGGGTGGGGAGTTTTGCGATCTCCTGCTCCGTTTCCTGCAGCAATTTCATCGGATCGCCGTTGAGATTGCTCAAAAGCGAGCAAAAGTATCCTTCCGGATCGTTTAAAAACGCCTTAAGGAGATGATTTTCGGTGACTTCCGATTGCTTATTTTGCTGGGCAATCGAAAAGGCGTCTTCAATCGCCTTTTGTACCGACTCTGTGAAGTTCTGTGCCATACGGTTTCCAGGGGGTTTCTTCAGAGTTTAACATTAAGTTCACATAACGGGAGACAACAAAAAGATAGTCCGATAGACGATTCAGATAAATCGCCACTTTATCGGACACTTCATGGGTCGCTTTCAGGGGGATCACGGTTCTTTCGGCTTGACGGCATAAGCTTCTGGCAACATGGAGTGCCGCGCCAGCCGGGTGGCCCCCAGGTAGGATGAATTGCTTAAGCGGGGGGAGTTTTTCCTGCATCTCGTCGATCCAGTTTTCCAGATCCTTGATTGCCGCTTCCGAAAAGCGGGTTTTTTCAACTTTTTTTGTTTCGCCGCTCGTTCTAGGGGTGGCAATCGCTGCTCCGACATCGAATAAAGCGTGCTGAACATGAATGAGTTGTTCTTTAATCTCTGCCAATGCTTCGTTCTCCGGAAGAAGTGACAGCGCTAGGCCAATTGCGCTATTGCACTCGTCCACATCGCCTACCGCCACAATATGGGGGTCATTTTTCGGCACTCTTACGCCCGTATACAAAGACGTTTCGCCCTTATCGCCTGATCGCGTGTAAATTCTCATGGTGATTGCTCCTGTAATCCGCCATTCTACACCCAAAACCGTTTTTAAAAAAAGCGTTGTTCCTTACAAATTTTTGGAGAGCGGCGACTTGTCGCCCTGCCCTCGACTTTGGACGGTTTTAAGCCTCGCGAGACTTTTTTGGAGTGCGGCGACCTGGCGCCGCTCTTAGACGACGAGCCCTGGCTCGTCGCAAAAGGCCGAAGGCCTTAAATATGACAGCCTCTTCAGACTACGAAACTGGTACTTTGCCTTTATCTAGGGCGTTGCCCGCTGGGTATACCCAGGGTATACCCAAGGCTAAACAAACAAAGGCATTCAGCCTTTTCTGCGACGAGACAGGTCTCGTCGTCTAAGAGCGGCGACAAGTCGCCGCACTCCAAAAGAATCTCGCAAAGCTTAAACATATCCAAAGTCGAGATCAGGCCCTTTCGGGCCTGATGAAGGGTATCTTTAATCGGCCTTAGGTTCAGGCTCTTCCGGACTTTTTGCCGCATCTGCTGCAGAGGGGGACTCGCTCTCATCAGAGGCTTTTGCTTTCTGAGCTTTTTGCCCTTCCCGAAGCGCTTTAAAGTTGATATGCCCGTTTTTTCCGGAGAATAAAACGTCATGGGATCGAGCGGCATTTTCAGAGGCTTCACTTGCCGTTTTTTCAGTGGCCTCTAGCCGCTGTTTATATTGCTCAAGCGCCTCTTTTAAATCTTTTAAAGCCGTATTTGCGGACCTTACTTCGGAAACAAGTCTGCTGTTTTCAGCTCTAAGCGTAGTGACTTGCTCCCGTGTGGCTCTTAGCTCAGACTTAGTTGTACGAAGTTCTTGCCTTTTCACGACATCTTTCGGGAGGCTATAATCTCTTTGTAGAGCCGGCTCCGACATTGGAAGATTTTTATAATAGTTACACGCTTTGTGTAAGGCATCACTGGCACTCGTGACCTTACCTTTTTCATTATTATAATTTTTTTTTGCTTCGCTTACTTTATTTTCTGCGTTTCTAATGCTCTCTTTCGCTTTGGGATCATTAGGCTTACAATTTTTATAGTGATCCAGTACGGCATTTAAATTATCTTCACAATCTTTAATCTCTTGCTTGAGTTGAGATTCCTTCTCACCGAAGTTTTTCTTTGTTTCTTCATAATCGGCATCAAGTCGATTTATGTGAGCGTTTTCTCGCATACATTCAAAAGCGTGTTGGGTTGCCTGGGTAACCCCGCCCATAAGAGCGGCTTGCAAAACCCCACTTTCGATATTATTGCCGTTAGCAAGGTTTCTTGCCATTTGAGAGAAAGAACCCGCAGTTGCTCCTTTTGCCCCTGCAAGCCAGGTTTCATTAATATAATGATCTAAATTTCGATAATAATTTTCAAATTTCATGGGTACGAAGGCTCGAAAGGCTAAGCTGGTACCCTTTGAGGCAAGTCCGGCAGCGGTTCCGGCGCAAAATGTTTGGAACGAAACCTCTTTGCCCATAAGATATTTATCGGCACATTCTAAAGCTCCTGAAACGACAAATGCGTATTTGCCGATAACCTTACTGGCTGTCGCTTTGAGTGTCCCTGCGACTATGGAGCGGAAGATATGCTCATGTGTAACCTGTTCGTTTGAGATAACGGGCTCAAAAATGAGTCGCTGACCGAGCTCTCTTACAATGTCAATGGGTATTGATACTGTAGGAGCATAGACTTGAGCGCCTATAGTAGCAAGGGTGAGACCAACCCCTCCCGCGCTATAGAGAAGTTGGTGTTCAACTGGAATTTCTTTAGTAATTGTTGTCATGTTTGTATTCCTTATTATGAGGGTTTAATGAGTGTTACGATTTCTGCAACGCTTTGAGCGGTTTCCTGGAATTCTTGTACCGCGTTTGATAACGCTTGCTGTTCTTCCAAACGCTTCAGGGTTTCAAGATCTCCTTTATGTTTATCGATCGCGCGTGTGGCGCGCAGATAGACTGTATTGAAGGCTTGTGCGTGAAGCCTGCTGGCACTATCTACTTTTTTGGCCTCAAGTTCTTTGTCGGCTTGAAGAAGGGTGCTTTTTATGTCTGGAGGCACTTCGCCGGCTACTTGAATTACACTAATCGCCAGGCTTTGAAGGTCTCTTGAGGTGGCGAAATGAGAGTGAACTTGGTTTTCGCTGACTGCAGACCTTAATCCTGTGGGCGCTGCGACGATAGGGGCACAGGTTGGTTTGTATTCGGTTGTTTCCGGTACATTAAGCTTTTTGGCTAGAACAGCTTTTTGCTGCCGAAGTTCAATAATTTTTTGAAATACGGCGGAAGCAATAAGCCCAACTTTTTCAGCTTGCTGGCACCATTGCTCTTTTCTTAAGCTTTGAATTTTCTTAAAGTCTGAGTACACTTTTGCTAATTCAGTTTCATGAAAACAATATGTGCTCTTCTGTGCTTCCTCAAGTTCATGAAGTTCTTTGTTTTGAGTAGGGTCAGTATATTGACCTACTACACCCATGATTCCCAGTAAGCCAAGAGCTGTTGTGGCGATATCGGAAAGACGTTGCAATTCATATTGGTGAATTTGCTTTGTTGCTTTGAATAGGTACTCTAGCTTCGATTTGTCATCATTTGCCATGTTAAAACCGGGTAAAGCAGGTAACCATACAGCTGCACATGCAGATAAATAGGTCGCGCCAGCCGCGGGCAGAGGGTTCAGAGTTAAAAGAGAAAAAAAGGTTCCTGCGCCAAAGATGATTGGGCTTGCAATATAGAAAGTCCGTTTCAATATCCTTTCTTGTTTATTGATGAAAGATAATGCGACTTCGTGTTCGTTATTACCCTCATAAATAAAATTTGTAGAATTGTAAGGGCATATTTCAAAATTCATATTTTACCTCTTTTTAATTTATTAATTATTAAATGATTATGAATTGAGATAAATTAAAATGAAAATTAATAAAACTTAAGGAGGGTATTACAAAAACTTAAAGGGCCCTATGAAGGGCCGCCTTTCGCGTGGAGTACGACCGCTTCTTGAAGAGTTTTCCCAAGGTATTTTCGTAAGAGCTCTTTTTGATGGGCAAAGATATCTTGGTTTTGAACGGCTTGTTCAAGATCCGATTCGGTCAATGGTTTTTCGATGATCGCGGCAATTTCCTCTGATGACGGTACTTCAAGACATCTTTGCAAGCGGGCTTCGTCGTGAACCTTAAACTTACCCTCTTCTTTGCTTGCCACCAGATGGCGAACGGGACCCTGTTTATAGTAAAGCTCATAACGTTTACAAACGGGGTTGTTTTTCAAGTGATTGATGATAGACCCTCGCTCCCTTCGGATGCCGATAAAGCCTTCTAAGATCGCCTCAAAGGGAGGACAAGGGTCTTTTCCGTAGGGGGGTCGTGTTAAAATACGCATTAAAGAGGTCGCAAGAGGCACGTCAAAGTCGGCAATATCGGCCGTGGTGCCCCGGGTTAGGGCCGGATTTAAAAGGCTCGATTCAAGGTGCTTTAACTCGATAAGACGGGCGTCAAGGTAAAAGTTCATGGAAGTCTTACCGATGATTTCCTGTAAAAGCCGCTCAAAGACATTTGCGGCCTCGGAATGGATCTGAGAGTTAAGAGCCGGATGTTCGTTTTTGAGACCCGCCTTCACTTTGTCTACGTTCAAGGCTCCTTCTGGAGCCACGGTAGACTTCGCCGACCCTGAATTTCCCCGTGCACCGCCCAAGCCCGTTAGGGTTTTCGAAAGTTCTTTGGCCTCTACATACTGATTTGCGACCACTTTGGCATGACACCCTACACGAGACGGGTCCATTTGCCCCATGCAACGGCTAAATTCATCTGTCAGTAACGTTTTCGTAAAGACTTCGTGGGATTTAGCCGTCGGAACCATCTGAAGAATTTTGGCCTTAAGTTCATAACTTGATCTCTCAAAGCCATATCTAGTTCTTGATAATAAATTGATGAGGATGATCGCATGGTCGAATAATTTGACGACATCCAGCACTTCCATAGCGTTGCTTGGGTTTAAGTCTAAATCTTCAAAGTCAATTTGTCCGCTTAGGTATAGATAAATCAATAGTGAAACGGAGTCGAGCTCGGTATCGGTAAAGGGTCTACCTTTATTTTCCGGGTTCATGACGAAACCGGTTGCTTGAAGATATTGTACAATAGCCATAAAACGGTCTTGGTTGGAGTGACTCCACCCTTCGACTTCCTTGCTTACGATTTTTACGATTTTATTGGCATACCCAAACCCTTTAGTTTCGTTAAGAGCTTCTATCAAAGTTTTACCGGTATGTTTCCTAAGAACTTTTTCACCGCCGGGGGGATCAAACCACGATTTAAACAGGCATTTATCATAGAGTCGTCAATACGAACTCCAAGCGCCTCTACAATTTCCTCGTTTGTAAGCTGTCTTAATGAGTCTTCAAAGACTTCAGGAAAAAGAACTCCAAAGGAACTTTGGCATTTGTGAACGACTAATCTATCTTCTATATAAAGAGCGTAGTAAGTCACCTCAGGATCTCTTTTAATTATGGGAGTAGCCATAGATCTTTTTTCTATGAGATTTCTATACACCTCGACCACTTCTGCAAGGTTGGGGATCTTCTGTTGTACGTAAGGAGAAAGAAAGAAATAGCTTAACAGCAACTTTGGGAAAGGTATAAACTTGTCAATTATTCGAGGAGTATCATATTTCGGATACTTAATAATTTGCAGTCCGCGACAAACTTCTTCAAACCTTTCAATAGCTTTTTTATATTTCTGGAGGGTTTTCA
>JAGROB010000039.1 GCA_020440465.1 Chlamydiia bacterium | reverse complement strand
CAAGAAGCAACAATTAACCCAAGAGGTTATAAGCTTAAGAAGTCACAGATTTGGTCCTAACGAAGGGGACCACTTCATTGTTTACTTTAATTAAGTTTATAATTATTATATAGTAATGCAAAAATTTGAATTCTTTGGTACTACTGGCTTTTCCTCTGCGAAACTAGCTCTTGAAGCTATTAGATCTACGTTTGATGATGCAGAATGTGTGGTTGATGGAGAAAAACAAACAATTCATCTTACCATAACTCTACTGGCCAGCCGTACCTTCAATGATTTGTGTGATGTTGTTTATTCCCCAGATCGTGTTAAAAAATATCTTCATTGGTATCCAAAAATTAAAAATGTTGAGGATTGTCGTGGGAAGTTTGAGATTTATTTGTTAAATGATAGATGTCCAGAAATGGAAGAGCGTTTGCAAAATCTTGATAAGCCAAAACCCAGCACACCATTTTTAATTTCTAAATTAAGCTACGATAAATTAACCCTTTTTTCTCGAGAACTTTTCGATAAAGCTTTTCAGATTTATCGATCTTCACAATTTAGTAAAGACCGTGATTATAAGATTTTAGCCATCTGTTGCCTATTAGCTGCCTATGAGTCCTATTACAATGAACAGGGATTTAAACAATCAATCCTTTCTTTGAAAGAGTGGTTTAATGAAATTCAAGTTCAACCAGTCGGATCAAAAGAATTTACCCAATATTCTTCACCATTTATTAGTCTTGTAAACCATTTTATGAGTAGAAGAATTTGTGAAGTAGATTCTTGTTTGAGTTATCATATAGGAATGTCGTTGAAATTGGAATCAATAAATGGATATGAAACTGTTTTTCCTGATGATCTTGAAGAAAAATGTAATCTGAATAGAAGTGAGTTTTCAGAGGACTATTGTTTGGTTGCAGAAACTCTTGCATCTATTTTTCAGATCACAAATGAGGGGAACTTTCTCCAAATAAAGCCATATGAGGTTAAAGACTTGGAGAATGAGGAAGTTTATGATATTCGACCTTATGATTTTATTAAAATTCTCGATGAATCAAGTCGGATTGAGAGCTGTGTTATTAAGTTTAATCAAATTACAAATGGCAAAAGAGTTGAGTTTTTTGACAAACTAGTTTTCACGGTGCTCCATCATTATAATCCTGGGCCATACTTAATGCTTTTTGAAGAAATTTTATTAAAGTGCGATTTATCTGAAAAAAAAGTGATACAATGCTTAACTCACATGACTTGCCGTATGTCAAAAATGATTTTTTCAAATAAAAAAACGGAAATTGAGTTAAAGGAAAAAGTAGAGGAGATCTACACCAATATTATTTTAAAACTTGTGGAATCAAAGCGCCTTAGTATTGATCCTTTTAGTGATAAAATTATTTCCGCTCTTTTTTCTATACCTGTTTCGAAGTTTCACATAAAAATTTTTGACATGCTTTTTCTTTTAGGCCTAAGATTAGATAGGAAACTTAATTGTAAGATTCTATATGCCGAATATAATTCCCAAGATGTTTGTGATTTTCTCCCTTCCATTATTGTTTCCTGGTACTTCATACACTCCCAAACAAAATGTATTGAAGAGGTTCTATTGCTATTTCAAAATTCTTTAACCTATATCAATTCCGATGTTAAGAGTGAGGTTGCTAATTTTTTAGAAAAAGAGGCAAAGCTTCGCAGACATATTGAAATGGATTTTAAGGATCTTAAAGTATTTTCAGAGTGCTTAGAGAAGTCTTTATCTAGTCAAGCTCCTTCTTTAAAGGGAAGTCAAGTGCAGGTCTTTGCCTCAGGGGAGAGGAAAAAGGTAATACTAGAACCGGGCACCATCATCAAGCGATTGATTAAAAAGGGGGACTTAGGGTTTGGATCTTTTTATACTGCAGAAAATGAAAATCCTTCAAAGCTTGGAACGTCAGTTCATTATCAAGATGAAAACGGAATACCTATGGCAAAAAGTCTCTGTTATTTTAAGGTCATAGAACCCTTTCCTGTCGCTAAAAGCGTTGCTAAGGATGCAGTTGATAATTGGACATCTGTACTCCCAGTTAAGGCACCTGGTGGTGCCGTGCAGTATGAAGCTTTAATCGCAATAGCAGAACAATCAAAATACCTCGAATTCATAAAAGAAGTGAAGTGGTCCCCTTCGTTAGGACCAAATCTGTGACTTCTTAAGCTTATAACCCAAGAGGTTATAAGCTTAAGAAGTCACAGATTTGGTCCTAACGAAGGGGACCACTTCATGGTCTTGCTCCCAGCTTTTAAAAGAGAGATCAATCAAACCCTCCTCTTTTTCTTCAAAACTGCCTCCTTCTGCTCTTACTTGGCTTAGAATTTTAAACAAATTCTCAAGGTTAGGGTAATCAGAAGCTCGCTGCAGGTTGTTTTTTTCGATATGGAGTAAACAGGCTAGCATTAGCGGCTTGGAGTTGGTAGTCTCTGCGAACGTAAGTACATCAAAGACATTCTCATCCGAAATGTTTTCTTTAATAGATTGTTCAAGAAGTGTCTTCAAACCTTTTATGTCGTATTTATTTGCAAGGTGAAGCAAGGTTAAAGCATCCTCAACATTCTCTAAATTGCCTGTGTTGATATAGTCCGCAAACGTTTTTGCGAGCTTTAATTTATCTTCCTGGGAAGCTTCAATATCTGCTAAGACGTCCAGAGTGGTTTGATCCGGATTTCGACTGAAAATCGCTCTATAGGGCTCTGAGTGCACTAAAAGTTGGTTTTTTGAGATATTAACGCTGTCTTTACCCACAACAATCTGAACTTGTGGACCGGCTGATGGGGCAAAAAGCATGGCGTGTGCTTTCATGAGCCGGGCTCGAGCTTCCCATGCTGTGTCATCCATAGAGGCTTTAGAAAGATCCAGTGCCTCAACCCTGGATAACAGAGTTACAGCCTCTTTGTTTTCAGGTGCTAAGAGGTTTGGATTACTAGATAAATGGCGAAAAATAGCACCGGGAGCCGTTTTGTCATCCCCAAAATCCATGTCGCCAAGTTTCCAAGCTTGGGGGGGTGCAGCAGCTGCTACCTCCGGCCCAGCTGCCGCAGCCGCGGCGGCGCTATAGTCGGAAGAAGCCAAGGGGGCCGGCTTTGGCGCTGCATCAGTTTTTTGATCTATGGATATACTTGGAGAATCCGGTTTAGTCCCGGCAGTTAAAAATAAGTGGGGAAAAACTTCCTTTAGGGTCGTTTTTGCATCTTGAACCAGACTCTCATCTTCGGGAGCTGAAAGGTGTGTGTCTTTCAGAAGATTTATAATTCGTTGCGTAAGATCGGGGTATCTTTCGGTATTTTCCGGAACGCTGATAAAGGCAATGGCGTCAAAGACTTTTTCGCTATCCTTTGTGTAATTATTGCCATCTAGAGACCACAGTTCCGGCAATTTCTGCCCAGATCCAATCTCGTTGGGTTGCACAAGTGACTCCTGATTAATTTGTTAATTCTTTTATTAGCTGTAGAGTGCGCAAGTAATGTGCCAAAGTAGCTTTAGCTCAGTTTAAAACTAAGCTACACATGTAAGGGCTGCCGGAGTTGGTGCGGTGAGTTGAGTCGCATAGCTTCCTTGAAATCAGGTCCAAGTCTGGAATTTATACCCACTTATACCTAAAATCAGGTATAAATGGGTATAAATGGTATATAGGGTGAATAGTATGGATGATATCCAAAATCCGTTTTCTCCAGGTGCTGGCGCTCCGCCGCCGGAGCTTGTGGGAAGAGACCCTGTTCTTGATGAAGCACGTGCTTTATTAGGAAGGGTGAAAAGGAAAAAATCTGCTCAAAGTATGTTGCTTACAGGACTTCGTGGAGTAGGGAAAACAGTCTTATTGAATGAGATGGAGCGTTTGGCCATCAAAGATGGGTATAAAACCATTTTTATTGAGGCGCATGAAAGTAAGCCTTTAGGTCCTTTACTCGCTCCCCACCTTTGGAAGCTCTTGTTTGATCTCGATCGGATGGCCGGAATAGGTAATAAGGTTAAGAGGGGGCTTGCAGTACTTCAAAGCTTTATTAGCGGCCTTAGGATTACCGTTAATGAGGTCACTATCGGACTTGATATTGATCCAGAAAGGGGATCGGCTGACAGTGGCGATTTAGAAATCGATTTGCCAAATCTTTTTGTCGCCATTGCTGAAGCGGCAGAGGATAGGAAGAGTCCTGTTGCCATTTTGATTGATGAAATCCAATATCTAAGTCAAAAAGAGCTGGGCGCTTTGATTATGGCTATGCATAAAATCCAGCAACGTCAGCTTCCGTTAGTGCTCCTTGGCGCTGGGCTTCCCACTCTCCCCGCTTTGGCTGGAGATTCAAAGTCTTATTCTGAGCGATTGTTTAGCTTTCCAGATATCGGCGCATTATCGGAATCAGACGCGTTTAGAGCTTTGAAAGATCCGGCACAAGAAGAGGGGGTTGTGTTTGACTTGGATGCCTTGGAAGAAATTTTTAGGCTGACTAAGGGCTATCCTTATTTCCTTCAAGAATGGGGATATCAGACATGGAATCACGCAAAGGGTAGTCCAATAAATTTGCAAACTGTTCGAAACGCAACAGATCTTGTTGTTAAACGACTCGATAAAAACTTTTTTAGGGTCCGCTTTGACCGGCTAATCCCTAGTGAAAAAACATTTTTGAGGCAGATGGCAAAATTGGGTTCAGGGCCTTATAAGTCAGGGGATATCGCCGACCTCTTAAAGCGTTCGACTAGTAGCACCGCTCCTGTTAGAGCAAAGTTAATGAAGAAGGGGATGATTTATAGCCCTGCACACGGAGAACTCGCTTTTACGGTCCCTCTTTTTGATGAATTTTTGGCTCGGGCTATTCCCGAGGAAAATCTGCTCTAAGGTTGACGTGTGAATTGTCACAAATTTCTCACAGTAAGCTTCTGAAAGTCACAGTTGTGGACAACAAACTGCAATAGGGGTAGACTTGCAACTCACAAAGGACAAGACGGTTAAGTATTGTCTTTTGTGGTGGGTTGTGAGGGTGATGGCATTCGTAATGCAAAGGTCGTCGGTTCGACTCCGGCTTTGGGCAATTTTCGGGTAAAAGGCATTGCACTTTGATGCCTTGTTCCTTGGCCGTGCCACTTGAACTGTCCTCGTCGCAAAACATCAAACTGTTAGCCTTTTATTGCGAATTTCCTCTCTAAATCGGGCGACCTGACTCTGTTTTTAGCTAGGCTTCCTCTTTTCGCTAAAAGCTGGATATTCTCTTCTTTTAGAATGCCTTCAAGATCAAAACTATTCTAATGCAGAAAGGGTGTTGTTATCAGCTAGTGTGGATGTATGGGGAGCTATCCCCCGACTAAGGCTACTTTAGTGCCATTCGAGGGCCTGTTCTTTGGGTCAAATAGATTAAGCCTTTCTTCTGTTGGGTTCGGGGAGGGTGCGGGAGGAAGGGCTACTTTGTTGCTCAAAGTAAGCGAGGGAAAAAATGTGTAAACGGTAGTCCTCGTTTTCAAAGTCTAAGCGAAGGGTGCCGTTTTTGTCGGCAAGGGCTGTGGTTCCAACGGGTTGAAAGTCTCCTTCGTCAAAACCTTCGGCGCCGAGAGTCGAAGTGGCTCGGGTGTCGAGTTTGAAGTAAGCCTCTCGGCTATTCATCTGTTGTAAAGGTTTAAAAAATCGGTGGTAAAGGGTCGGGGGAGAAGTTGTTTCATCAATTCCATGTTCGATCACACCATAAAGGAGCGATCCGTCTTTCATCTGCAGGGCACCGAACATGTTCCAGCCGGAGGGGGTCCTATAACAAAATTGTCCCTTTAAGGTATCTGAGGCAATGAGATTTTCCGTTCCGGGAAGATGGTGGCGTCTTCGAGCGTCCAACATCTCCTCATCGCTCCGCTCTTTTGGAAGAATAGCATGGGTGGATCGAGCAGCCTTTTTTAGAGCCGTTATATCACGGCTTCGCCAGCTCCCGATTCGCCTATCTAACCTAAAGGTCAAAGGAGGCGAAGAAAAATCACGCTCAAGTGTTTCTTCGGGGGATAGAGGGGGTGGGGTGTGGTCTTTTTTGGGCACAGCACTTTTAGATGTCGTCTGGGGTTTAACAGGCTCTGTTTTTCTAGGCGGGGCTTGGGTGCCTTTATTGTTATTTGCCCGTTTGACTTTAGAAGTCTTGGAGTCGGTTGGCGGGGGTGTGAATTCCAGCAATGGGTCAGTGGGCTCGGTTTGTGGAGAAAAAATGGATTTGAGCGCATCCACCAAAGCTGTTGCGGAATCTTTATTTATATTATGCATGAGTTGGAGAGTTTTTAGCCGATGGGCTGCTATTTTCTCTTCGTAGTTCTCTATATTCCTTCTTATTAATGTTATCCTGGCAAGGAGAGCTCTTCTTTTGTCTTTGGGAAGCTTATTTGCCACTAATGAAGCTTCTTTTAAAAGGGCTTTCTCCTTTTCGAGGCCCTTAACTTCTTCTTCCAATTTCCTGAAAAGGCTTTCGGCGTTTTTAATGGAGTCTCTGTTTGTGATGTCGAAAACTCGTCTTTGCATTTTGTTGAAGTTTTCAAACTTTGACTGTGTATTGGGGTCTTGTAAAAGCCCTTGTAGGGCGTTAGATGTCATACTTAAGAGCATACTCGAGCTAAGTTTTGAATCGACATCTTCGATATGGGGTATAGTTAAAAGGACTACTTGGTTTCTAATTTCATCAAAGCTTTTATCTGTCCCCAATGTTTCGGCATTAACAAGTGTTAAAACATTCTTTAAAATCAAAATCGCCACTTTTTCTAAGGGGGAGCCTTCTTTAACTTGACCAAGTTGATTATCTTTAATTAGCATTC
Source organism: Chlamydiia bacterium (assembly GCA_020440465.1). Classification (GTDB taxonomy): domain Bacteria; phylum Chlamydiota; class Chlamydiia; order Chlamydiales; family Parachlamydiaceae; genus JAGROB01. The sequence continues at coordinate 5,984 of JAGROB010000039.1, read as the reverse complement.
TCAAACAGTCATTATTATCGATAGACTTAAGCCATTTTTCTTGTTCTTCTGACATGTCAAAGCGGGGGGATTTTTTTAAGTGAAAAATGACTGCTCTCAAAGTGACTTTAAGATCTTCGTCTGTTACCGTGCCGACCTTGATTATGGGAAAAATGTTAACGATAACAAGTTTCAAAAGATCGTCGATAAATGCTCTTCTGACTTGTTCTTCTGTGCTGATCGTTGTGGGAGCTAAAGGGGGCAAATGATTAGCTTTCCACAAAGAAATGGCTCTTTCAACGCTGACTTTAAGGTCACTTTGTTCGAGGGATCGTCCCTCATCTTCAAGCACGCTAGCCAAACGACGCAAACAGGGTATAGTTTCATCCGTTACCACTGTTGTCCTTAAAAGATCGATGGCAGTCTGGATAGCCAAGTCTCTTTTCTTTCCTGTTTGTGAGCTACACGCGGAGATTTCAATTAGACAACAGTTGATTTGGGATATTGAGTTTATTGGATTCATATTAAATGTTTTTTTTAATTATACAAAAAAACAAATATATTATTATAGTTAAATTTTTAGTTAAGTTGCACTTAAAAAATATCGCATCAGTATTATATTTAAATATTTATAATAATGATTTATTGTGGTATGCTGCCTCGAAAAGGAATTTAAGATGACAAAACCGTATGCGTTGGATTTAGCGGAAGCTGATTGGAAGGCTTGGCTTGGGGAAGAGGGGGAGCCCTCTTATGCTTATGACCAGCTGGTGCGGTGGGTGTTTCAAGAATCGCTATTTGATCCAGAGGGGTTTAGTAACTTATCGAAGCGGCTTCGGGGAAAGCTTTGGGAGGCGTTTTCGTGGGTGCTTCCGGAAATCGACACGCGGCTCGACAGTGTTGATGGGAGTGAAAAATTTCTTTTAAAAACGGGAGATGGGCTCTTTAGCGAGATGGTCTTGATGCCTTCGGAGAATAGGGTGACCCTTTGCGTGAGCAGCCAGATCGGCTGCCGGATGGGCTGCACGTTTTGTCAGACGGGAAAGCTTGGGTTTAAGCGCAATATGACCCGGGGAGAGATTTTGGCCCAGCTGATTTTAGCCAACCAACGGCTTAAAGCGAAGGGGGATAGTCGCAGAGTTTCCAACGTCGTCTTCATGGGGATGGGGGAGCCGCTCGATAACTTCGACGAAGTGGTTGCTGCCTGTAAAGTCATGATCGACCCGAAGGGGTTTTCCCTTCCCAAGCACCGTGTGACCGTCTCAACATCGGGTCTTGTGCCCGAAATTAAACGGCTGGGGCAAGAAGTTCCCGTGCGCCTCGCGATCTCGCTTCACTCCCCCGACGATGAAAGAAGAAGCCGCCTTATGCCGGTGAACCGCAAATACCCCCTTTCCGTTCTAAAAGAAGCGCTTTTGGAGTACCCGGCTTCGCCAAGGCATGGCATTACGTTTGAGTACGTTATGATCAACGGCGAAAATGATACCCTCTGGCACGCAAAACAACTTGTGAAGTTCTTGCACGGGCTTAAAGCAAAAGTGAATCTGATCCCGATGAACCATTTTCCGGGAAGCCCTTTACGCTCTGCCGAGCAAGAGCAGATCGACGCTTTTCAAAAGTACTTGTCAGACCGCTCCATCCCCGCCCCGGTCCGCTACAGCCGGGGACAGGACGTCAGCGCCGCCTGCGGCCAGCTGGCTGCCAAAAGGAAGGATGAGCTTGATATGGATCCCCGTGTCCTTCGCCGCCAAAGAAAGCTAAGCGTCGTTACTTCTTAGAAGATCAGCGGAAATAGGGTTTTGTGGTAGTGTGGGGAAAAAGAGGGATCATGCATCACCATATTTCCGCACACAATCTTAAACCACAAGATGTTACTGATGGGGGTTATCGGATTAAGCTCACGAAAAGCTCTTTTCCGGCGCTTCAAGGGATGTCGTTTTATAAGCTTGTCCTGAATGAAAAAGGGGTTAGAGAGCCCCACTGGCACGCCAACGCAGATGAGCTGGGGTACTGCTTAAAGGGAAAGCTTCTTGTTTCATTTTTCGGTAACGGGAACTCAAGAGAGATTTTTATCGTCGAGTCGGGAGAGGTTTTTTTTATCCCCTCCGGCGCTTTACATAGCATAGAAAACATTGGAAAGGGACAAGCAGAGGTTTTACTCCAATTTTCCAATGAAGAGCCGGAAGATTTTGGCCTTTCGACGGTATTTGGGATGTTTTCCGATGCGGTTTTGGGGAATACGTGGGATGTTGAGGCTTCCCACTTTAGGCCGATGAAGCGGGTTGAGAAAGAAACGTTTGCTTTGAAGCTAAAGGAATCTACCCCGCTCACTAAAGAGATGCACTACACCTCTTCTTACAAATTTTCTTTAGAAGCCTCTCAGCCCCCCATTTTAGCGAACGGAGGGATGGCTAAAGTGGCAAGAAATAACGTGTGGCCTATTTTGAGACGGCAGGCCTTATATTCGCTGGTATTACACGAGTCGGGCATGAGGGAGCCCCATTGGCATCCGGAGACAGCCGAGATGGGCTATGTCGCGAAAGGGCGCGGGAGAATGTCCATCCAATCCCCCTCCGGTCAAGTGGACACATATATTATGCAGGAAGGGGATCTTTACTTTATCCCGAAAGCCTATCCCCACCACATCGAGACGCTTGAAAAAACCGATCTACATCTGCTTATTTTCTTTGATCAGCCGATGCCGCAAGATATCGGCTTCACAGGCAGCGTTAAGTCATTTCCCGACGCTGTTTTGTCGGGGCTTATGCAATCTAAAGAAGAAGTCTTTAAGGCGCTTCCTATCCACTATACCGATTTATTCATCGTGGATAAAAAAAAACCCTTGGATAAGTAAGCAAGTCTTCAAGAAACAAGCGTCTCTTAAAAATTCGCGTTGCTCGATACGGGGTGGGTTGCCACCCCCCCCGAAACTTGTTATTTTTAAAAGATTTCAGTTTATCAAAGCGATTTTCCGTTGTAAAGCAAGGGTAAATTTAGGCGTTGTCTTTTTTAGATTGACTTCTTAAAATCTTGCCCATGCAATCGAATTTTATCACGTTAGGTGCAGCCTGTAAGATAGGGATTTCCCGATGGAATGAGCTTGAGTTAAAAGCTCCCGATCTCAAGTCTTCGGTTACCTTAAAAACTCCCTGTCATTTTTCCTGCCGGGCTTTAAATTTTTCTATCAATGGACAGCCCTTTTGGGGCTGTAAAGTGCCCCTGTCAAAGATTCGCGATTTATGGATTGAGTGTCAGGAGCTTTCATGGGAAAGCCCTTTTAAATCAGAACTCTATACCCCGAAGGCTCGTTCCATAAAAGTTCCCATTGACGTGTCGGGTATTGTCGATTTTGTAGCCGGCAGTGTGTATACCTTGTGGATTGAATCCAAAGGAAATCAGCTTACCGCGTCTGTGAAAATGCTGTCCGGGAACGAGGCGTGCTTAGTCAGAACGTGTCTGTTTAATCTTTTTAAAGACCCTTTGGAAAATGCTTTGCCGATTCCCCTTGAGGAACTTATCTCGAAAAAAGGTCAAATTGTTTTGCGGATTCAAACCGCCATTAATGAGTGGGCTCAAAAACTTCCCCAACCCCTTATGCTGGTACTAAAGCGGGGTATGTTTACGAATAAGCCAGACTGGCAAATGGATATTTATAAGCTGCTCCCCGATAGCTATCTTGCGAAATTGATGGAGAGTTTGTTAAAACTGATTTTTAAGGATCTCGGTGCCGAGCAAGTTGATTTGATCGCCTGCCGTTTTATCGAAGGGATTCGTTTTCAAAAGCCGAAAGTTTTTTGTGCGGGAACGTATCGAGAGACCCCCCTCTAAATAAGGGACTTTATGTTTCAAAAGCTTTTTCAAGAAGAGATCTCTTCAGAAACAGATAAGGAAGCTTTTTGGCAAAAAAAAGCTCTTTTATGGAAAGAGATTCAGGAACGGAAAAAAGCGCTTGAAGCGGAAGAAAAAGCTTGCCGGGAGGCTCTCATCGAGCTTGCCGGGGATGAGACTAAGAAAGGTTTCGGAGTTAAAGTGACCAAATATCAGCTCACGGGGCGAATTCAGTACGAAAAGATTCCGGAGCTTCAACAGGTCGATCTTGATAAATATCGCGCTCCGGTCAAAGAAGCCTGGCGAATCAGCGTCGATAAACCCCCTTCTCCCCAATCTCGTTAAATTAAGTATTTTTCAACGATAAGTTTACTTGATGCAAAAAATATGTTTCCTACAATAGGACAAGTCGCTGCTTTTTTAATTGGGATTAAGCGGAACCTCTAAAAGAGGCGGGGCTGAGGGGGTGTGGTTGCCCGAATCGTGCAATAACAGCAAGACCAGCATTCTTTTTGCGGGATCAATTTTTAAAAGATGGTCTGCAAAATTTACAATCTGCAGGCGGCAAATCCGGCCCGAATCGGTAGGGTCGGGCCAATTTTTAAGGATAATCTCTCTTAATTCTTGTATTGCTTGATCCATTTGACGTTGTTCCCGGATCTCAGAAAACTGATGTCTTAAATACCAGTATGGTTCGCTCGGATAGGCAAACGTTATGGCAAAAAGGCCTAAGCCCCAGTAATCAAAAGATTCTGACATAATAAATGGGGTGTTTGGAATGACTTCCGGAGGAAGCTCCCCTTCCCCAATATACACATTAGCTACTCCTTTAAAACTAGCGCTTCCGAAATCTCCGAGTTTAAAAACGTGGTTTTGATCGATTAAAACGTTTTCAGCTCTTATATCCCCGTGAATAAGGCCTGAGTTATGAAGAGAAAATACCGCTTGAGCTACGTGACTTACACATTTAAGACAGCTTGAATGCCACTGACTTGCCGGGATATGGCACACATTGGAAGAAAATCCCCTCATAAGAAAAGCCCCTTTTTGTAAGGGGGGAGTGTCGGGTCGATTATTTTTTGCGGGAAGCATGATAAAGTTTGTAAAAAGCTCGCTTGCGATATAGGGGGAGGGGATTTTCGAGACAGTGGTCAATATTTGAAATTCATGTTTAAAGTTGTACAAGGAAGTCCCTTTTCTTTGGGTGACCAGTGCGAATGAAGCGCCGTTTGTCAAGCTGTTGTATAAAAGGACTTTTTTAGATCGCCCCTTTCCCGCTACTTTGTTAAATGTCAGCACTTGAAGTTGAGAGCTTGAGTCTACAAACGCGAAAGAGGAGGGGTATAGGTTTAACGAATTCGAACTTTTCACATAAGCGAATTGTTTTTTTACCCCCGTTAAGCAAAGTTGAGCGAGCAACACTAAAGAGGTGAGTCGGTCATATCGAAGACTTAAGCCCGAGCTTAAATGTGCTTTCAATAGCGTAGAATCGGTAGCATTGGCAATGAGAGCGCTTTCTCTAAAGCTTACGTAGGAAGCGAGTGAACTAGACATTGCCATCAAGGTTATTAGTTTAAGTGATTAACTGTCAATCATGTGAATTAGTGGTAGTCGAGGCAGTCGATCCAACCGCCTCCCATCGCTTGGTAGGTGCTAATGACAGAGTTCAAAAGCTCTACCCGGGTCTGAACCCAGGAGAGCTGCGCGGGAAAATATTGTTCTTGCGCCTGCAAAACCACGAAGTAGGGAGAGTAACCCCCTTTGAATTGCAGCTGCGCTAAGTGGACATATTCGCCTGATGCCGCGACTAGTTTTTCCTGAGCGTCAAACTTCTTTTTTAAATAATCGTGGGCAGCTAAGGCATCTTCCACATCGCGAAAGGCGGTAATCACACTATTTTTATAAAGCCAGAGCGCTTCCTCCGCAGCCGCTTTTGCTTGCTCCACTTGCCCGTAGATGTTGCCGAAAGTAAACAAGGGCCCTGTGAGCGAGCCGGTATAATTCCAGGCTTTTGCAGGGCCGGTGAAAAGGTTCGAAAGTTCCTGGCTTGTTTGTCCAAAGGCACCCGTTAGCGAGATATTGGGATAGTAAAGCGCTTGGGCCGCCCCGATCAGCGCATTTTTTGCGATCAGGTTATACTCCGCCGCCAACACATCGGGGCGTTGACACAAGATTTC
>JAGROB010000038.1 GCA_020440465.1 Chlamydiia bacterium | reverse complement strand
AGTTTCCTTCCTTAAGAATCCTTGAGCTGAACGAGGTTTCCCTAAGAGATATCGATTTCTTTCATCTTTTGGAAAAATGTCCCCAATTGGATATTCTTAGAATCCGCAATATCACGACCGATGGATCGCTGGATCAGTTCACGACGGAAATTAAACTTCCGACCCGGACTTTGGATACGGTCTACAGCGAACTTAAAGGAGAATTTGTCCTTAAACTTATTAAAATGATGCCGATGCTTCAGATTCTTGTAGCGCCCCATTTTAACCTTTTCGAAGAACAGCTGGTTCCGTTGCCTTATCTTGATACCGCCTATTTCAATACGGACTTTTTAGATGAAACCGAAGTGTTTTGGAAAGCATATCCTTCCCTCTATCATTTAATGACTAAAGGAGCTTTTCCTGTATCTAACAACGAACCTGACGACCTTCGTTTGACTGTTGTTCGCCCTGAAACACCACCTAAAGCTTCCGCTTTGTGCTGGAATACGGGGGCAACTCCCAAGTCTTTCACGGTTATGCCCGTCTTTCGTAAGATTGAGTACTATCTTCACCGGGAAACTTTAAGCGAAGTGACGTTTTCCGAAGGACGGATTCGGGATCAAAATCTTTCTTTTAACTTTCAGCCTTACACCCCCGTTACAATAGATCCCGAGGGACTACTACAAGGAGAGGCCGTTTTAATTCTTGAAAGAAACACGTTTACTCCCCTTGCCGGCCTTTCCTCTTCGGATGTGTTATGTAACCCCGAGTCGCCCGATGTTAGCCTTGATCATCTTGAGTTCGGCTACGACCCCGAATTAAGAATGTACGGGGTAAGATTTAAGGAATCGGGTCCGGAAGCGAAGCGGATCACACTGAGATACCAGATGAGCTACCCGATCAGATTTCTAATTCCGAACGAGCATAATATTATCCCCCAAGGTCAAACCGGGATCGAATTTACCGCGGAAGGGGTAAAAATTGATGGGTCAAAGTGGACATCAGATCCCCTTGTAAATTTAAACGCCCTTATCCATTACTTTCGAAACATTAAACCGGGAGACCCCGGATTTACAAAAGGCCAGTCGGAATTGGATCGGCTAAATCTCATCATGAACTCCCAAATGGGGGTCGCTTGCGAGGGAAGGAGCCAGCTGTTTTGCCTTATCATGAAAACCTTTATTTCCGATTGCAAAGTTTATATGGTCAAAAACGGCTCACATGCCTATGTCCAGCTTGTGGTAGATGACAAAGCTTTCGACATTGATTTAGGGGGCTATCCGACTGAAGTGGAGATCAAAAAACCGGAACCCACTGTAGATACACCCAAGGCCGCACCGGTAGCTAAAGCAAAATCGGAAAAAGGTGCCCTTGTCACAACCCACGATGCTTCGAAAGGGGGCTACTTAAAATACGCCCTTGAAGTGATCCAGATGATCTCGAACGACAAAACGGGCAAGCCCCAGGCGCTTTTATTGGTCAACCCTGACCAAATTCCCCCCCTGCACTTAGCCTTCATTGGAGCGGCTAAGCAACAAGGGTTAAAATTTGCCTCTCTACGAATCGATAGACGTCAAATTTACGGCTCTAAAACCGAAAATGGGCAATTTATTAAAACGACCAGCGCCCAAAAAGAAGTCTTGGAAAAAGGGGGGTTACTTCTTTTAGATCTAACAGGCCTTTCCGCCGCAAACATCGCCACGCTCCTTCAGATGACAGACCCCTTCAAACGAAAGATAGGTGAGCTTTTTATCGCTCCCGAAACGACAATTGTCGCCTTGATGCCGGAGTCGATGACGGCTTCATCGGATATTGGACGTAGGTTTTGCCTTATTCAAGAAGCCCCCCTTATTTCCGAACCTACAGGAAAAGATAACGACCGCATCGATGAATCGAGTAACCCTCCACCGGAAGATGCCTATACCCTTGATCTTTACTTCGACCCGATCGGCTGGAAGTCCCTTCTTATCGGCAAACTTAACGCTTCAATGCAATGGGAAGAGGGCCTTTTAATTAGAGCCATCCGGGAAAATCGTCCCTTTGTCTTGTTAAATATGCCAAATAACCCCGAAATTAAAGCCTGCCTTAGAGACCTTAATGCGGGAGAAATCTATTTTTCCGGTGAACGCATTGAAATTCCCAGGGGCTTTAAAGTCTATTTAAGAAGCCATAAGGAACAAGACGTTCCCATGAGAATGGCAAAAGGGATAGCTTCGGCAGACTATCATTTAAGCCCCGAGACACTTTCCCAGTTTTTAGGACAAATGACCGTCGACGGTAGCCAAGTTGAACCCAAGCCAGGGGTTTTATCTCAAACGATGACCTCTGAAGTGATCGTTCAAGTGACCGAAAATTTATCAGAGTGGCAGTGGAGAAAGTTTTTGGCCCAGCGTCATCAGTGGCAGGGTAAAGTAACGTTTGTATTTGCTGAGGGAATCAATCCCCCCTCATTCGTCCGCCCTAAAGAAGATGAGAGCTTATCTTCGTTAAATCCGAAATTCCCGAACTTGATCGAAACTAACGATCTCGAGTACGCCCTATGCCAACTAAAAGGCCGATTTCCCGATGCGCTTTTCATTCCGGTGACGCCCAATTCGCGCGCACGACACTTCATGCCGGAGATGAGAAACCGGGCGGCTAAAGGCTTTGATTTTACCATGGATAAAGGGGCGCTTTTCGAGATGCTGGAGTCGGGAAAGACGGTTATTTTCCATGGATCCATTCCCCAAACCTTGCTAAACGAGCTCGCCCCTTTGATGAACGGCGCGAAAAGGGGGATTCAGACAAACGGCAGCTTTTTACCCATCAGTGGGACGGTGATCGTGGTTCATGACTTGTCCGCCAAAACCGTGTTGGATTTAAAAGGAGAAAGAATCTCTCCCACAAACGAACAGCTTTTGACCCTGCTCACAACCGTACACTCCACAGGGGAAATTAAATTCGCCAGAAGCCTGCTCGAACAAAATGAGCTGCCGGTAACCTCTACCTCCATTGACTGCCTTATCCGATACCGTCAAGTAGGAATTCAAGACCCCCTTTCCTACTTTAAAGCGAATGGAGAGCGTCCCGCCCTTTACGAAAGCCGAACTCAAGAGACAGTGAACGCACTTCAAGTTTCTCCCATCTTATACCTTTATGGCCCCCCTGCCAGCGGAAAAAGCCACTTTATCTTCGAGGTGCTTCCAAGTCAGATGGAGGCGACGTTTTTTTACGGCAAAAACCGGATCGAGGCGTTTTTAGAAAACGAGGGTGACGCGATCTTGTGCCTTGACGAGGGGGATTTAAACCCGGAGGTGATTGAAGAGCTGATGGGGCTTCAAAAGCGACCCGCGACCTTCTTTTTCAGACGAAAGTTTTATCCCTTAAAGGGCTTCAAAGGCGTTATTCTTACGGGTAACGGCCAGTTTACCGAAAGAAAAGAGATGGCCTTTATCAGCCATTACGGAGGGGCTTTATTCTTCCCGGAGATCCCTACTACAAAAATTCGCGAGCATATCTTAGCTCCGCTAGTACCTAATGATGAGACGGGAAGGGCTTTTATTTCCCGTACGCTTGAGCTTTATCTTAAAGCAAAAAAGGAGTTGGACTACACGATCGAGCTAAGACAGTTAAGGACGATTGCCGCTCACTTTGCCTTTTATTATGAGCATATCCCCGGATGGACGGGGCAGCAGCTTGCCGATATCGCCTTTGCCGACCTTTGTCCCGAAACGGAGTTGATTGATTCCGATTCACCCGCCTATAAATCTCTCAGAAACCTGATTTTAGAGCTAAAACTAGAGTCCGGTCGATGGAATCAAGCGTACATCTTGACTCAAAGCCGAAAGGCGTTGCTGTACAAAATCATGATGACGCTGTGGCTAAGACAAAATGGGGTTTCGGGCCTGCAGAAAGGGCTTTTGATCGAAGGGGAAGCGGGAGAGGGAAAAACCGATCTTGTAAGAAAAGCGCTCTTCGCTTTGACCTCGGAACCCGTTGAGGAAATCGACATGTCGGACGAGCCGGGTATTGTAAGACGAAGGCTTTATGAGGCCTTTCATGCGGGAAGAATAATTGCAGTTGACGAGTTTGATGGGCTTTTCGAAATGGAGATGAACGCCTATTTAACCGGATTTGATCTGGACGGCAATAAACCAAAAACCGAAGGCTTTTTTGTCTTCGCAACTGCTAACGGCAACTCCTACCCCTTCCGACTGCCCCGATCCAACGCGCTGAACAGCCGATTCATGGAGTGGATCATCCCCCCCTACCCTCCGGAAGAGCTCGAAGAGATTTTAGGTTTGCTTGGGGTTGCAAAAGAAGAAGCTTCCCAATGGGTGCAAGAGCACTGTAGAGCGGTCAAAGAAACCCGCCTCGAAATTTTAAAGCCGACCGCAGCGGATTTAATCACGAGAGGGCGAAACCGTGAAAAATCCAAACCGCGAAAAGTTGACGATCGCTCCTTAAGCCCCAACCGAAACACCCCAAAAAGCCCCCTTAGGAGCCCGGGAAGAAGCCCCTCCCGAAAACGTGCCGCCGCCCCGGACTAATCTGCATTAGTAGAAAGTAGTCTGGATTTACTGAACTTGAGACCTGTTAAAGGATATTTTTTTCATGATCGAAAGTTATTCTATAGTTTTCAGTAAATTGATAGAGACATCTTTGAGCTCTTGTCTGAGCGCTTCCGACTTTCGGCTATAGGCGATCTGAAGGGTTTGGTACGTCTCTCTTCCCTCAGGGGTTTCGATCGGGATTGGGGGGTAGCCGTCTTTCAAAAGATCGTAGGGACTCGCTTGCATATCAAGCTCTCTTCCCTCAAGCGCAAATAAAAAAGCTTTTTGAATAAAGTCCGATCCCACCCACGGCCATAGCTTCACCGCCCATTTATAAATATCCATATTCGCGTGGACGCACCCTGACTGCTCCATCTCTATCCGAGTGTCGAGCGTGGGATTGAATTTATTTTTTGGCATTGCCTCCGGAGTGAAGAAGCGATAGGCGTCGTAGTGGGTGCAAACCAGCTTTTGACTATCGACAAACGCTTCGATTTCTCCCTTAGAAAGCCTTAGCACATAGCCGGAGTGGCGCACCTGCTCAGGTGAGAAGTTGTAGCACATTGCCCACTCGTGAAGCCCGAAGCAGCCAAACTTCCCGGGGCGAGACTGAATATTTTTACAAAGCTGAACCACAAACTCTGCGAGCCCCTTCATCGCGGGGGAAAAACGGTTGCGGTTTAGCGCAATCAAGCCCTTTTCACGCCTAAAATAAGGCCCCTCCATCCAGGGAAGCGGCTCTCCCTCTAGCGCCTGAGCAAAAGAGGGCACCCACTGTTTAAGCTTGAGCGGCGAGCATGAGTAATAGGTGAACAAAAAGTCATGAACAGGATGTTTCTCCCCTATTGAGCGCCGCTTAATGAACGCCTCCGCATAGGGGGCTAAAACCTTTTCATGCTTCCGCACCCGCTCTTTCCACCTCTTTTCTCCAAGAATCTCTTGCATCCGGGTATTTTAACCCATAAACTGCTTAT
>JAGROB010000037.1 GCA_020440465.1 Chlamydiia bacterium | reverse complement strand
GCTCCACGTTCTTGCCGGTGCTCAATGTCCAACGGTAGGCCAAGCGATGGATGTGCGTATCCACCGGAAAAGCCGGAATGTTAAACGCTTGCGACATCACAACAGAGGCCGTTTTGTGCCCCACGCCCGGCAAAGCTTCCAAATCTTCAAAGGTATTGGGAACCTCTCCTCCATGTTTATCCATAAGAATCTGGGATAACCCGAGTATGGCTTTCGCTTTCGTGGGGGCCAGCCCACAGGTTTCAATCAGCTTTTGAATCTCTTCAAGGGACAATTTCACCATCGCCTGAGGAGTGGAAGCTTTTTTGAATAGCGCCGGAGTCACTTTATTGACCCTTTCATCGGTACACTGTGCCGATAAAAGCACGGCAATTAAAAGGGTGTAGGGAGAGGTGTGCGCTAAGGGGATCGGGGGATTCGGGAAGTGCTTATTGAGCGTTTCATGGATGAAAGCCGTTTTTTCTTTAAGGTTCATTTGCCGATACAGAATTTGTTGAAAATGCTGGACAAAACATCTTCCGTGACATTCATCCCTAAAATCTTACCCAAGCTGTGAAGTGCGGATTTTGCCTCGAACGCGACAAATTCGGGAGAGACTCCCATCTCCAATCCCGAAATAACTACATCAAGGGCTTGGGCGGCCTCTGAAAGCGCTTCTTTATGACGACCTTTGGTAATAACGATTTCCTCTTTAGAAGGAACTCCCTCTTTAAAAATCATCGACTCCACGATTGCTGAGAGCGCTTCCAACCCCTCTTGCTTGAGGGCGGAGATTTTAGCCACATAAGGAGCTTCAATAACAGGAAGTGAAGGCAAAGCTTCATCCATTTTGTTCCAGACGACGAGCGTTTTTTCAAGGTTTGCCGTCTCCAGTAAGCTCTTCTCTTCGGGCTGAAGCACTCTAGAAGCATCCAAAATATAAAGCACCAAATCAGCTTCATCCCTTGCCTTAAAACTACGCTTAATTCCTTCAACTTCTATTAACTCCTCTGTATTACGGATCCCCGCGGTATCGATTAACATAACGTTTAGTCCCGCAAGGATCATATTCCCCTCGACCCGGTCTCTTGTCGTTCCGGCAATCGGAGAGACAATCGCATGTTCTTTAGACAAAAGCACATTCATAAGGGACGATTTCCCGACGTTGGGAGCGCCGATTAAGGCGACTTTCAACCCGTCATGAAAAATTTTTCCCTCGTGAAACGTTTTGACTAACTTGTTGAGCTCGTCTCTTTGCTCTTTAAGATCCCGGATAACCTTTTCCATCGGCTCGAACTCTAGCCCCTCGTCGGGAAAGTCGACCCAAGCTTCCAAAATCGCGGAAATTTCGGTGAGCCTAACTTGAAACCCTTTAACAAGCTTCGACAAGCGCCCTTCCAGCTGCTCGGAAGAAGCGGAAAGCATCTTCTCGTTCTTCGCGTGGATCAACGCTTGCACCGCCTCTGCCTGGGCCAGGTCGATTTTTCCGTTTAAAAAGGCGCGGTAGGTAAATTCACCGGGAAAAGCGCTCCTTGCCCCTACTTTAAGAGCGGTTTCCAAAACTTTTCTTGAAATCAAGCTTCCACCGTGACAAAAAATTTCTACGGTCTCTTCTCCCGTGTACGATCGGCCGTTTTTCATCGGCATCAAAAGGACTTTGTCGATGACCTCTTCGTTTAAGACAATGCTTCCATAGCTTGCCGTATGGGAGGGAATCATTTTGGGGTCTTTGGAAAATATTTTTGACGCGATTTCAAGCGCCCGTTTTCCGGAAATCCGGATCACGGCAACCCCTCCTTCTCCGGGAGGTGTGGATATCGCGGCAATCGTGTCTTGTGTATTCATAGGTTATTTACATTAAATTGGTTTAGAGTATAGCATTTCATCCATTATGAGTAAATTTTTCACAATCTTATTATTACCGGTATTTTTGGCCGCAACCCCCTACAAGGGAGACCCAAATCTCTTAAGTAAAGAATTTCTTTTAATGGAGAGACTTCAAGAGGCAACCGAAATCAGCCTAGCCAACCAAAAACACTTGAAAGAGACGCTTTTAGAGTACCGAAGCCTGCTCGATCTTTATCTTAATCACCCTGCGGATAAAGACTTGGCTATGAAAGTCTCGCGGGTTGCCGCCAAGCTTTTGGAAGAAGTCAAGGAAAACTATTTACTAGAGTCCTTTGAAACCGATTTTATCTCTGAGTTAACGCTTTTCGCTCAGCTCTCCGAAAAAAAAGGAATTCCGCGCCCTTGAAACCACACTATGTGATCGATCGTGAAACGGGAAAAAAAATCGAAGAGATCACCTTCGGGGAAAAAGCGATCCGATTTCTTTACGGCAAAGGGAAAACAGGCGCTTTTATCGCCTTTTTAGCAGCAAGACTTCCCCTTGTCTCCGCATTTTACGGCTGGCTAAAGAAACGCCCCGCCTCCAAAAAGCAGGTTCTGCCTTTCATTGAAAAATTTAAGGTGGATACAAAACCTTTTATCAAGAAACCGGAAGCTTTTACTTCCTTCAACGATTTTTTTATTCGTAAACTAAAATCGGAAGAACGGCCCCTTGCCTCCTCTTCAGCTATTTGTCCTGTCGACGGGCGCTACCTTTTTTACCCCGATATCTCTCAAGCTCAGGGATTTTGGATCAAAGGAGAAAAATTTTGCCTTAAGGAGTTTCTTCAAGATGAAAAACTTGCCGAAGCGTTTGAAAAGGGCACATTGATTTTAGCCAGACTTGCCCCGCCCGACTATCACCGATTTCATTTTCCCGTTGACGGCATTCCGAAAAAAAGCCGCTTAATCAATGGCTATTTATATTCGGTAAATCCCTTAGCGTTAAAAAAAGATATCCATATCCTATCTCAAAACAAACGAAGGCTAACCGAAATTGAGAGCCCTCTATTCGAAAAAGTTCTGATGATTGAGGTGGGAGCGACCAACGTGGGATCGATTCACGAAACGTATACCCCCGATCAGCCAGTAAAAAAAGGGGACGAAAAAGGGGTTTTTGGTTTCGGCGCCTCTTTAGTCGCTTTACTCTTCAAACCGAAAATGTTAGAATTAGCTCCTGATCTTTTAAAAGCTTCTAGCGAGGGGCTAGAGATCTTGTGTAAAATGGGACAGTCTGTAGGAAACCATTATGAAAACATCAAATCCTGTATTAAATGATGCCTTCCCCGCAAGAAGTTGGGGAATGGAAGAAAAATCGGTCATGACCGTAAACGGCGTGGTTTTAAAAACAGCCTTATTATTGGTAATTACCCTTTTATCCGCCGCATTTACCTGGCGCCATTTTGCAGCCCCGGGAGCGGATCTCTCGGCACTAAACGGCTGGATGCTCGGCTCGATTTTTGTCGGCTTCGGCGTGGCGATGGCAACCGTTTTCAAAAAAACATGGTCGCCTGTTACCGCCCCACTTTACGCCGCTGTTGAAGGGGTCTTTGTCGGCGCTATCTCGATGATCTTAGAAGCTTCCTTTCCCGGCATAGCCTTACAGGCCGCAACAGCTACCTTCGGCACACTTGCCGCGATGCTGTTTGTCTATCAGTCAGGCTTAATCAAAGTGACCGACACCTTCCGGATGATCGTCGCTACCGCCACCCTGGGGATCGCCGCCACGTATTTCCTTATGATCGTTCTGGCCTTCTTCGGCGTCAACATCTCTTTCCTGACCGACTCCGGGGGCTTTAGTATTTTATTTTCCCTTTTTGTGATCGGAATTGCCGCCCTTAACTTCGTACTCGACTTCGATGCCATCGAACAGGGCGCGGCAAGAGGCGCTCCCAAGTACATGGAATGGTTCGGGGCGTTTGCATTAATGGTCACAATCATCTGGCTATACATTGAATTCTTAAGACTACTTTCCAAACTAAGGAGCCGTTAAGCGGATATGTTCGGATTTTTAAAGAAGATTTTTGGCTCGGCTCAAGACCGAAAAGTAAGAAAATACTCCAAAATTGTTAAAGAGATTAACGATTGGGACGAGAAATTCAAATCCCTTTCGGATGATGAAGTTCGGGCTAAGACCCAAGAGTTTAAAAACCGCCTGGAGCAAGGGGAGAGCTTGGATAGCCTGCTTCCCGAAGCCTACGCCGTAGTCAAAAACGTCTGTCGAAGAATGTGCGGCACGGAAGTGCACGTCTCGGGCTACGACCAAAAATGGGATATGGTTCCCTTTGATGTGCAGCTGATCGGCGGCATCGCCATGCACTACGGCACCGTAGTAGAGATGCAGACGGGAGAGGGAAAAACGCTAACAGCGACCCTGCCGCTTTACTTAAACGCTTTAACCGGCAAACCGACGCACCTGGTCACCGTGAACGACTATTTGGCCGAAAGGGACTGCCAATGGACAGGCTCCGTTTTAAGATGGATGGGACTTACCACCGGATCGCTCACCAACGATACGCCCATGGAACAGCGCCACGCGGTCTATGAGTCCGATGTCGTCTACGGAACCTCTTCCGAGTTCGGCTTTGACTATCTTCGCGATAACTCGATGGCGAACAAGAAAGAAGAGCAGGTGCAGCGCGGCTTTTACTACGCGATTATCGATGAGGCCGACTCCATTTTGATCGACGAGTCAAGAACGCCGCTGATTATCTCCGGTCCCGTCCCTGTCTCTAAGCAGCTTTACGCCGACTTAAAAGAAGGCGTTGGAGAACTTGTCAGAAAGCAAAGGGATCTTTGCAGCAAGCTTGCGACGGAAGCAAAAAGAGCGTTAGAGGCCAATTCGAAAGATGAGGAAGCTTTAAGAAAACTCTGGCTTGTCTCCAAAGGAACGCCCAACAACAAAGTCTTAAAAAAAGCGAAGGAAGATCCCGATTGGAGGGCCGGTCTGGACAAATGGGACCTTTACTACTACTCCGACAACAACAAGGAAGAGAAGCAAGAGATCTTGGCCCAACACTTTATCATCATCGACGAAAAATCGAACGAGTTTGAGCTAACCGACAAAGGGATTCAGGCGTGGGTCGATGCCTCTAAGGGAGATCACGATCACGATGACTTCGTCATGTTGGACTTGGGCTACGAGCTTGCGAAAATTGATGATGACACCTCCCTCTCGGATGAGGAGAAAATCGAAAAAAGAAAAGCGCTTCACGATCTGGACCAGCTTAGAAAAGAAAGAGCACATAACCTCCGTCAGCTTCTAAGAGCCCATCTGATGATGGAAAAAGATGTCGATTACATGATCCACGACGGCAAGATCGTCATCATCGACGAAAACACCGGAAGGGCGCAGCCGGGGCGACGTTTCGCCGACGGACTGCACCAGGCGATCGAGGCGAAAGAAGGGGTTTCAATTCAAAAAGAAACCCAAACCTACGCCACCATTACCCTGCAAAACTTCTTCCGAATGTACGATAAACTTGCCGGGATGACGGGAACGATTGTGACGGAGGCGAACGAGCTTAACCAGATTTATAAGCTCGATGTTCTGGAAGTGCCGACCCACAGAAAAAACAAACGTGTCGACTTCAACGACGAAATCTACATGACGGAGAGGGAAAAGTACAACGCCATCTTAAAAGATATAAAAGAGGCGCACGAAAAGGGACGCCCCATCTTGATCGGAACGGAGTCGGTAGATGTATCGGAAAAACTCTCCCGCATCTTCCGCCAAAACAACTTACCCCACGTTGTATTGAACGCTAAGCACAACGATAAAGAGGCGGAAATTATCGCTGACGCCGGTAGTGAAAAAGCGATCACGATCTCCACCAACATGGCAGGACGCGGAACCGATATTAAGCTGAAACCGGGCGTTGCTTCCTTGGGCGGCTTATACGTCGTGGGAACCACTCGCCACCAGTCGCGCCGAATTGATCGCCAGCTTCGGGGACGATCGGCTCGTCAAGGCGATCCCGGAAGCTCGAAGTTTTATATTTCCTTTGAAGATCAGCTAATGCGTCTTTTTGCGTCTCCTCGTTTAACCTCGGTTCTTCAGCGATTCCGTCCCCCCGAAGGGGAGCCGATCTCCGCAAAAATTTTGAACAAGTCGATTGAAACGGCTCAAAAGCGGATCGAGCAAAGAAACTACATGGTTCGTAAGCATACGCTTGAGTATGACGATGTGATGAATAAGCAGCGACAGGAGATCTATTCTTTCAGAAACGATCTGATTAGAACCGCCGATGTCATGCCGCTTGCGGAAGAAGTCTTGGAAGAAGTCGCCTTGATACAGGCCGATAAGCACTTTATCAGCCGCGCAGACGCCGAAACCTGGCGTCCGGAGGAGTTTAGAGAGTGGCTCCAGCTTAACTTCCCCGTCACCATCCCCGAAGGGACTTTTGATGACGAGTTTTCAGAAACTGACGCACTCGCCGAAAAAGCGGCTAAAATTTTGATCACCGCTTTCAGAGAGAAAATGAGCCATGAACTTGAAAAAGTGGAAGAACTAAAAAGAACGCCCGGCATCATCCCCGTCTTCAACGGGCTGGACGACGCGCTTCGGAATCTGATGGTCAAGAAGACCGACTCGCTCTGGCAGCAGCATCTGCTTCAGATGGATCACCTAAGAACGGATGTGAACTTACGCTCTGTTGCGCAAAAAGATCCCTTAACGGAGTTTAAGTACGAGTCGTTTGAGCTATTCGACAAATTTGGCGAGACGCTTAAGACCGACATTGCAAGAGCGCTCTTTAAGTTCGAGATCAGAGTGCCGACGCCGGAGGATCTAGCCAGCATCTTCAGTCAGATCAATCTGGAAAGAAACCGCTCTTTTGCCGACGAGCTGGAAAATAACCCATCTCAGCCCGAAAGCCTACCCACCCCAGAGCCTGCCGCTGAAGAACCGATTCAGTCCGACCCAAGAGTCGGAAGAAACGACGACTGCCCCTGCGGAAGTAAAAAGAAATACAAAAAATGTTGTGGTCAATATGAGCCTGTCTAGTACTACATCTAACCGTTTAGCTGAAGATTTTCTCTATCGCTTTCGGAATAACGATACCTATTTTTTAGCGACGCCCGATGGATCTTTAAGAGATGGCTATGCTTGGGAGGTTTGTGGAAATCAAACCCAAAGAGTTGAAGCCATTGCGAACTTAGTGATTCATCATCTTTCACAAGTTCACAGAAACGGCTCCCCCAAGCTCATGCAAGGTGAGCAGTGGGTTCATGTGGCACGTCTTGTCCGAAAGCATCTTATGCCCTTACTTCCGACCTCGAACGAAACACGTATCCGGCTTTTTGAAGAGGAATTTTCCGCACGGTTGGGTCTAACCAGAGCCCAAGCCACAGAACCCTATGCTTGTAATATTTTAGAATGGGCCTCTCAATGCCGCGCTGATGCGGCCATGGCTTATTTTGATCATAAAGTCAATGTTTTGGCTGATGGACAAATCCAGATTCTTACGGGTGTCCATGAACCCATCGTTTGGCACGAGATTCGAGATACATGTTTTAAAAATTTATCCCGCGCCAAAAAAGAGTCAAAGGAGCCAATCCGCTTTTCCCTCTATGAAAAAGCGGGGCCAACATTTCGCGATGTGTTCCAAGTGACGGGAAATCATGTGCTTAAAACTTTATCCCCTCCTCCTGGAAGAAATACCTATTCTATTTTAGTTCATGCTCCGCGTCCGGGAGTCGACCACAACCACTCCTGGTGGCACTATACCCAAGAAACGGGGGAAATTCACAGCTATACCGTCTACCGCTCTCCCGGGATTGCCCGTCCCTATATGGACAGGGGAAGACTTGCGGAAGGGCCCTTGGACGATGTCTGGCCGGACTATAGCATTGATGCGCGTTTGGATGTGGTTATTACGGATAAGCAGCTTGATGAGATGCTTCGGTTTGAAAAGTGGCTTTCCACCCAGACTTTTACCTTTCACAACTACGACGAAAACTGCACCAACGCGGCTTTAATACGCCTTCGAATGTTGGGGCGGGTAACGCCACAATGCGACGTCAGTTTCTGGAGAGTTTTTGCGCCCAAACAAGTCATTCAAGCATGCTTATGGATCGATAATCTCCTTCCGGGGCCCCTTCAACAAGCTGCGGAGTACGTGGCAGCGGTAGTGGGCAACTGCATCAGCTACGGCTTCGGTGCCTCCCGAATTGACCCGGGATTAAAAGGACAGCCCAACGCATTGAACAAAGGAAAACCTATTCAGCCCCATCTTAAATCTTTCTGGGATATCTTTGACCCCCAAAAGCTCCGTTTTACCTCCCCCTACTTTTTCATAAAGATGGTTATTGAGCCGCTTCAAGAGTGGCGACGGAATGAAAAAGCAAGATTGGCGGCAACTCCGGGAGTTTCTCAGGAAGCCATTGATGCCGTGGATTACGATGTGCCGCCCAGCTGGAAGGTAGCGGCAATGCCCATCCCGGGAAGCGTTATGGCCGCAAGGCTCTGATATAGGATATATAGCTTAAGCTTTAGCCTGAGCTATATATTCTTTTTAATTTTTAAGCTTAACTAAGCTTCTTCCACCAAAAACCAGCAAAGGAACCGCCACCAACAAGAAAACGGGCGCCCAATCTTGGCTCCAACTTAACGTGAGTCTACCCTTGTCGGAAAAAAGCCAGAGTGAAACCCCAAATAGTAAAAACGATGTGCCACCCAGTAGCATGGCAAGGGTATAAACACCCCCGTCGTCTTTTACTTCTTCGCTTTCAAGAGATTCTGTTTCTTGGGACTCTTCTTCGGGAGCGGTTTGATAAATGGGATCGAAAGACTCTTTGGGCTCCTCCTTTGGGAAAGGAGGCAAAAGACTATGACTGTTAAGGTCTTGCTCTGAAGGACTTAAGTAAACTCCGCAATAGGGGCAGGTCTCGAGATGTCGTAAAACCGAACCCTCGCAATTCCAGCAAAGCTTACGTTTATCCTTCTCGCTCATAATAACCCCTATTCTGCCTCAGCAGAAGGCTTCTAATCAATGATAATTTCCCGGTTTAAAAAGCCTTTAAACCGGGAAGTAATTTAACTTACTTGTGATCGCAGTGGCTGTGGCAAGCTTTCCAAGCGAAAATCTTCCAGATCGCGGAAAGTCCTACAAGACCGTATACGATACGAGCTAAATCGGAGCCCTCTCCGAAGAGGACAGAAACCAAGTTAATATCGAAAAGAGCTAAACCCCAGTTTAAACCCCCGATAATAAGAAGAATAGTTGCTATGGCATCAATAATTCTCATAATAAACCTCTTTTGAGTTGTTTCACTTCTCATACCCTGTTTCATGAATTAATTGCAAAATTTAGCTCACATTACTATGCTATTTCACATGACAAAGAAGCATTTTGATATCATCGTTATCGGGGCCGGACCGGGCGGCTACCCCGCCGCCATCAGAGCCGCCCAAATAGGAAAATCTGTCGCACTAGTCGAAGCAGGCGAGCTTGGCGGAACGTGCTTAAATGTCGGTTGCATCCCCTCTAAAACACTTATTGCCGGAGCAGAAATATGGCAAAGCGTTTTAAATTGCTCCAAATTTGGGATCTCAGTTGAAAACCCCACTTTCGACTATGCCAAAATGGTCGAGCGAAAAGACAATGTCGTCAAAAAAGTCCGATCGGGTCTGGAAGGACTCATAAAAGCTAATAAAATAACCCTTGTTCGTGGATTCGCCACTTTCTTGTCGCCTAAAAAACTTAAAATTGACGGCGATGAGACGCAGGAAATCACCGGCGATAAAATTATTATCGCAACGGGGTCTTCCCCAAAAGAGATTCCCGCCTTCCCCTTCGACGGGAAGCGCATTCTAAATTCCACAGATATCCTAGCCATGACAAAACTCCCCAAAAGTTTAGTCATCATCGGTGGCGGGGTCATCGGATGTGAATTCGCCTCCCTTTTCAATGCACTCGGAGTTGAAGTCACGGTGCTTGAGATGATGCCCCGATTGATACCAATGGAAGCCGAAGCCGTCTCTTCCGCCCTGGAAAAGGCTTACCGAAAACAAGGGATTAAAGTCGAAGTCGGCAAAATGGTTAAAAAAGCCGAAGCCGGAGAAAACGGAGTCAAGATAGAGCTGGAAGAAGGGAAAGTTTACGAGGCCGAACTTTGTTTAGTCGCTGTCGGAAGATCGATGAATACCGATAAAATCGGACTTGATAAAGCAGGTGTCAAAGACGACGGCAAAGGGAACATCCCCACGAATGAGAAAATGGAAACTAATGTCGAAGGGATCTATGCGATCGGAGATATTGCCTCTAAATGGTGGCTTGCTCATGTCGCGTCTCACCAGGGGCTTGTCGCCGCATCGAATGCATGCGGAAAACCTGCTAGAATGCACTATGACGCCGTTCCCTCCGTTATTTTCACTCACCCCGAAATCGCAACGTGCGGACTTTCGTTAGAAGAAGCCATCGACCAAGGCTATGACGCCACAGTGGGGGCTTTTCCTTTTCAAGCGCTCGGCAAGTCACAAGCTTCTCTTAAAACAGAAGGGTTTGCCCAAATCGTTACCGATAAGAAAACGCATCAGATCCTGGGCGCACAGATCGTAGGGACCGAAGCCTCAACACTGATCGCAGAGATGGCGGTCGCGATCGGCAATGAACTTACCGTAGAGTGCATTACCGAAACAATTCACGCCCACCCGACTGTTGCCGAAGTTTGGATGGAAGCGGCGCTCGTGGCCTTTGAAACCCCCTTACACCTACCCCCGAAGCGATGAATTTATTTGACGTCACCCCCAAAGTGAAGCGAAAGCTGAATGTCCTTCCGGAAAATCCCGAAACCAAACAGGACTCAAAAGCGGTTGGACCCGGAAGATTCCCCTCCTGGCTCCATCGTGACTTACCCAAGGGTTCGGGGTTGGCAGAAACCACTAAGGCCATTGGCTCTAAACGACTTCACACCGTCTGCGAGGAGGCCAGATGCCCCAATCTTCAAGAGTGCTGGTCTAAAAAGACCGCGACGTTTTTAATTTTAGGCTCGGAGTGCACAAGAAGCTGCGGCTTTTGCGATATCGACTTTTCCAAGACCCCGAAAGCCCCCGAACCTGATGAACCCGAAAGAGTCGCCGAATCGGTAAAAGAGCTGGGACTTAAACATGTTGTAATCACCATGGTTGCAAGAGATGACTTGCCCGACGGCGGATCTGAGCATTTGGCGAGCATTTGCAAGGCCGTCAGAAAAGAAAATCCCGAATCGACGCTTGAACTATTAACTTTTGACTTCAACGGGGATAAAAATGCCTGGAAAACCGTTGTTGATATCGGCCCTGAAGTTTTTAACTATAACTTAGAAACCGTCCGTTCCCTGACCCCAAGAGTCCGTCATAAAGCAACATATGACAGAACTTTAGAGTTTTTAGCTTTTGCAAAAAAAGAAAAAGTCTTGCCGACCATGAAAATTAAATCGGGCCTGATGGTGGGATTGGGTGAAACCGATGAAGAAGTTAAAGAAGCGATGAGAGATCTTAAAGCCGTCGGTGTCGATATCGTTACCCTTGGCCACTATCTTCAACCCAATAAAACCAAATTAAGGGTTAAAGCGTTTATTACCCCGGAGCAATTTGATGCCTGGGCCGAATATGGACGATCAATCGGAATTCCCCATGTCTTTTCGGGTCCTTTTGTCAGATCTAGCTATAATGCAGATCTTTTTGTTTGACCCTGACCGATATTTGCTGGTAGGATCCGTTATAAGGTAAAGAATAACGGAAATCGTATGAAATCATTCTCTTATGCTCTATTGGCTTTTTTAGTTGTTTTCTTCGCAGCTTGCAGCTCTTCCAAGACGATTGTTAACGGTCTTGATGAAAAAGAGGCAAACGAGATTTTAGTCTATCTCTCCTCAAAAGGCATTGAGGCTCAAAAAATTCCAAGTACTGCAGGCGGAACCGGCGGAGGAAGCCAAAAGGCACTTCTTTGGGATATCGCAGTTGAAGAAGAAGATGCAAGAGAAGCTATGGCGCTTTTAAATCAGGCGGGGCTTCCGAGACGTCAGGGACAAAACTTGTTGAATATTTTCCGGGATACGGGACTTGTTCCTTCTGAACTTCAGGATAAAATACGTTACCAAGCCGGCTTAGCAGAGCAAATTGCATCCACTATCCGCAAAATCGACGGTGTTTTGGACGCGGAAGTGCAAATTTCTTTTCCTGAAGAAGACCCGTTAAACCCCAGCCAAAAAAAAGGGAAAATTACCGCCTCCGTTTACGTAAAGCACTCGGGTGTATTAGATGATCCGAACAGCCACTTATTAACTAAAATCAAACGGCTTGTGACCGCGTCCGTTACGGGGCTTGACTACGAAAACGTCACCGTTATTCCCGATAGAGCCCGTTTTAGCGAACTTGCCGCAGGGTCTTTACAAAGCTCCTTTGAAGAAGACAAACAGTATGTTAACGTCTGGGGTATTATTTTAGCGAAAGAGTCGCTTACTAAATTCAGGACAATCTTTTTTACCTTCATCAGCTTAATACTTTTGCTCATCCTGTCTCTAATCTGGTTTTTCTGGAAAGTCTCCCCCTTGCTCGAATCTCACGGCGGATTTAAGTCGCTTTTCAAACTCCATGCTATGGAAGAAGGGACTAAAAAAGGAGGCGAAATAAAGAAAAAAGAGAGAAAGGCTGACAAAGAATCCCTAAATGACGAAAGCGATGACGAGGGAGAAGAGGAAGAAGAGGAAGAAGAGGAAGAGACCTTTTCTAAAAAGTCTTCTTTACAAGACAAAATTAAGGCTGGCCAGCAAGCTATTAGCAAAGCCGGATCTCCCAAAGGAGAAGTGCCTGAAGAAGAGCCAGAGGAAAACGAAGAAGAGCCATCATAATCAAGAGGCCTTTTTGATAGGTTTAGAAGCTTTATGAATCGAAATACCGCATTTTACACTAAGCTCTTTCTAAACCGTTTTACTCCGGACGAAACCAACTTGCTTTTAGACTTTTTTCCGGAAGGAAAAGAAGCTATCGAGGGAATCACAAATGAGCAAAATGATCCCTCTTTAGCCTTTCAATCCCCGGAAGAAATCCTTTTAAATATTCACTATTCCTGGCTTGCCCAAAAACTAAGTAAAAATCCGAAGGAAATGGCTAAGCTCTACTTAGCGGCCTTTCCTAAAACTTTAAAAGAGAAGATTCAAGGCCTATTGAACGCTCCTTTAGAGTTGCCTGAAATTTCTTTTCTCGCAAAAAGATATCTTCAACTCGAGTTTTTAAAACAACTTCTTCCCGAAGACTTTATACCTGCGCATTTTACCCCAAAGAGTGATCTTAAGCCTTTAGGAGCCCTCGATAAAAATAAAATGGTCGAAGTCATCGATTTCTTGGGACTTTTTGACCTTACGGAAGAGATGAAAAAAATTGTCGATACGAAGCTTTTAAAGAAGCTAAACGACACCTTATCTTCTAAGCAAAAAGCTTTTATTAAAGAGTGCATGCAAAAAAAAGACAATATCCAAGCTCCCCCATTCCCCCTGTACGACTGGAACGGCAATAAAAAAGAGCTTAAGAAAAGAATCCATAAGAAAGGCCTTATACGCCTTTCAAAAGCGCTGTCGGGAGAAGACCCCCGATTTATCTGGCATGTCACTCGAACGCTTGACACGGGAAGGGGTAAAATTTTAAACGATATGATATCGGAAGATCCCACACCCAACATCACTGAAGCGATGAAAAGAAAAACTTTATTGTTAATTTCGTATCTCCAAAAGGATTAGTGCAAGTGAGCAAAAAACTGTTTACCCTCATTAAAGGGGGCGAAATTCATGTAGAGCCGGAAACGAAGATCATTCCGAAAGATAAGCTTGGAGCGGTTATCTCTTCTGAGGAAGTTCTTCAGACGATCAAAGAAGACGCGAGAAAATACCGTAAAGATGTCGCCGACGAAATTGAGACGATTAAAGCCAAAGCGAAAAAAGATGGGTACCAAGACGGCTTTAAAGAGTGGGCCGAAGCGATCGCCCGTCTGGAACATGAAATTAAATCGATTAGAAAAGAATACGAAAAGATTTTAGTTCCTGTCGCCTTAAAATCGGTTGAAAAGATTTTGGGAAGAGAGCTTGAGTCGAATGAGAATACCATTATGGATATCTTGAAATCGACTCTTAAGGCCGTAAGCACACACAAAAAGATTACCCTTTATGTCAGCCCCAAAGAAAAAGGGGTTGTCGAGAAAAATAAGGAAGAGCTGAAAAAACTCTTTGAGGTTCTGGAAGTTTTTCAGATCCGCGAAAGAGAAGATATCGAACCGGGTGGATCGGTTATTGAAACGGAAGGGGGCATTATCAATGCCCAGGTATCCAACCAGCTTGAAATATTAGAGCGAGCATTTAAAAAACTATTCACCCCAAAAGACGCCGCCAAATGAGACAACGCCTTCTCTTAGTATTTACATTTCTATTTTTCTTGGGAAATTTTGCCCTGGCCTTTGCCGCTGATGTTAAGTCTGTGCCCGCTCAACCTACTCGGGCCCAACAGCAAGTCAAGAAAACGACGCCCGATGCGACTGAGCCGTTCGACAACTTCCAAAGACCGTCGTTGATTACGCAAGCCGTCGCGCTTACGGGTTTATCGCTTTTGCCATTTATCGTCATGATCTTAAGTTCTTTCTTAAAGATCGTGATTGTGCTGTCCCTTTTAAGAAACGCCTTGGGTGTACAGCAAGCCCCCCCGAACCAGATCATCAACGGCGTTGCTTTTATGCTGTCAATTTTTGTGATGTACCCCACTGTGGTCAAGATGTTTGATGCGGCGCAAGCAGTTACGGAAAGGGTAAAGGCGCCTGATTCTTTGATCTCCCCGGAGTCGTCTTCTTATGTTATTGCCGTGGCAAGTGAAGCGAAAGAGCCCTTAAGAGAATTTTTAAAAAGAAACTCCCTTACCGCCCACCAAGCGCTATTTTACCGCATGAGCTTAAAGTCACTGGGAGAAGAGCATCGGGGCGACGTTAAGCCCGATGACTTTATGCTGTTAGTTCCGGCCTATATTACAAGCCAGCTTAAAGATGCCTTCGAGATCGGGGTACTTATCTATATTCCGTTTTTCGTCATCGACCTTGTGACATCAAACGTGCTTTTGGCAATGGGGATGATGATGCTTTCACCCGTAACCATTTCCATGCCGCTAAAGTTATTTTTATTGGTGATGCTAGATGGCTGGACGCTTTTGATTGATGGCCTTGTAAACACCTTTAGGCAGTGAGGACTTAAAAAACCCAATGTTTCAACAACAAGTCGTTCAGTATGCTTATCAGGGGCTTTTACTCATTTTGATACTGTCTGCGCCCCCTATTTTAATTAGCTTGTTTTTCGGGATTATGGTCTCTATTTTCCAGGCCGCAACCCAGATTCAAGAACAGACACTCTCTTTTACCGTAAAACTTGTTGCGGTGACTTTAACCCTGATGTTTATGGGAGGGTGGCTCGGTGCGCAGATCATGACGTTTGCCACCAACATTTTCAAGGGGATCCCGACCTTTGGCAACTGAAAGTGCGCAAGCTATTGCCGACAGTACTTCCAACGGATATCTGGAGGTATTCTTAAACTCGGCCTTGTCCGAGGGAGAGGCTTTAGGCCCGCTTGCGCTTCTGTTTTTGTTTTTAGCCCGATTTTTGCCCATCATTCAGCTTTCCCCCTTCTTTGGAGCCAAGCTTTTGCCCAACCCGGTGAAATTAGCTCTTGCGATTTCTTTATTTGTAATTTTTTTGCCGAAGCTTTTAACCGTGACGACGATTCCGATCGGCTTTAACCTTTATACGGTGATGCTGATCGCCAAAGAGCTGGTGATGGGGTATATCATCGGGTACTTGATCTCTATCCCCTTTATTATCGTGCAAAGCGCGGGGATCATCATCGACCACCAGCGTGGGGGTGCGGCCTTGATGGTGAACGACCCCACCATTCAGAACCAGTCTTCACCGCTGGGGACACTGTTTAACTATACCCTGATCTTTGTCTTTTTCGCGATCGACGCACCGTTTTTATTCATTGACGCGATCATGCTCTCTTACGATGTTGTGCCCCCCGATCAATTCTTCAACTCAAGCCTGTTTGCCCCCGACACGCCATTTTGGCTCCTTCAAGTGGGCATCATGGGCCAAGTGGTTACGATCGCGACCCAGCTGGCCACCCCGGCACTTCTTATCATGCTGATGACGGACTTGTTCTTAGGGATTGCTAACCGCTTGGCGCCGCAGGTTCAGATTACGTTCTTGGGAATGTCTTTGAAGTCGCTACTAGGACTGCTTGTCGTGACGCTTGGCTGGAGCCTTTTGGTCGGTCAATTCCAGAAGCAATCGCTTCAGTGGATCCAGGTGGTCAAAGACGCTTTGACCATGATCCAATTCTCCTACGGCACTTCAGGGCAATAACTTTTGGATATTACCTAAAATAGAATCTTTTGGAGTGCGACGCGCCAGGCCGCGTCGTCTAAGAGTGGCGCCAGGTCGCCGCACTCCAAAAGAATTTCGCGGCTTACCGCCGTACTCCAAAGGAATCTTGCGGATTTAAACAAACATCAGGTGGCTGTTGTGATGAGCTTTCAATATTTCAAGGTACGAAACAGCATCCACGATGACCGCTTCAAGATGCATTTTGGGAGTCTCACTTCCTGATGGTGCTGCATCTAAACGGATGGAGGACTGGAGATTTAAACCCTGATAAAAATCTACCTCAACCGTCCCTACATTTCGACGCATTGATGCTAAGCTTTCATGACTATCCGATACAGGAACCCAGTTTTTAATTGATTGAAGATTGCTCAATTCAACCAAACAGGCTTCGCAATCAAGCTCTTCTTGCGAATGAAATTTCATTAATTTTTGGGCTGCATCGTGAACTCTGGAAGAGGCATTAGAAATATTCGATAGGTCATTTTGCTTATTATAGATAAAGACACAGGTAATAACTCCCACAATAAGCCCTAAAACAGCCAAATCTATAAAAGCAAGAATTCCCGTAAAAATCGGCAATACAACCGCCGCGACAACGAGTGCGGTCGCAATCGCTCCGGCCGTCAAAGCACCCCATGTTATGGCCCCGCGATAGGGGTGAGCTTCAAATTTTGCGGCATCCAAACGGGATTGGATAGCCTCTTTATCAAAATCAACTCCCGAACTCATCAATAAACTCCTTATAATAAGGAATGAATTATAAATTAAAGTTCATTCAAAGTCAATATAAAAAGTACATGATAATTTTTTGAATATTTGGGAATTAAGGGGGCTTTTAGGGGATGAAATGGGACTCACCAATGCAAATTTATCCTAACGGCTTCGAACGTAGTCAAGTATCTATATGAAAAACTTGGCTTCGAATCGCTAAAACAAATGAGCGTCTATCAACCCACCTCCCCTTGAACTTTTCAACGCAAAAACACGAAAGCG
>JAGROB010000036.1 GCA_020440465.1 Chlamydiia bacterium | reverse complement strand
GAAGACGCTTCTTCCATCGACGCAATCCGTCTTTCGTGGATTCCTGTACGCGTTACAATCCAGTCGTGAGAGGTGTCGACCATCTCTTCCAATTCCAGATTTGTAAGGATTTTAGAAGGGACGTATCTGCCGAGCCCCCGGATTCTTGCGATCTTTTTGTCTGCCATAATTCTCCGAAAAACTTGGATGAAAGACTAGCTTAGCACAAATTCGGCAATTCTGATAAGATAAACTCTTATGAAGTCGTTAAAACACTTAGAAAAACTGATTGACTCGCTTAGAAAATTGCCGGGTGTCGGCGGTCGCTCCGCCGAGAGATTCGCCTATAAAATTTTAGAATGGCCGGAAGCTGATCAAAAGCGCTTTGGCTCCGTGATTCAAGAGCTTTCCGATCATATTGAAACCTGTAGTGAATGCGGTTTGCTTTACGAAAACGAGTGCTCCCACTGTTTAGATGAAGCCCGATCGAAAGATGTGCTGTGCGTAGTCGCCACTTTTAAGGACATTAACGCAATCGAAGAAACAAGAGAATTCAAAGGGCGCTACCACGTTTTGGGAGGCCTTTTATCCCCTTTGGACGATCGACTTCCGGAACACTTGACGTTAAGTCAGCTTAAAAAACGGGCTGAAACACTTCAAGTCAAAGAGCTCATTTTAGCCCTTGACAGCACTCTGGAAGGGGATGCGACGTCTCTTTGGATCAAAAACGAGTTAAAAGGACTCAACCTTAAAATCTCTCGCCCTGCGTTTGGACTGCCCATGGGAAGCCAGTTGGATTACGTCGACGGGGGCACCTTAGCCAGAGCGCTTCAGTCTCGAAACGATTTTTGATGCCTTGCAAATTATATCCTTAAAACTTATCATTCCCCTTTTGTTTTTAAGGATAGAACATGGCAAAAAGACTTCTCTGTTTACTCGCTTTCCTAACCATCTCTTTTGGATACGCCGCTCCCTTCGACTATGAAAACCTTCAAGTCGAAAACATCGATATTCAATTGGCTACCGACCAAACCGGCGCATGCACTTTAGATCAAGTCACAGCGAAAATGAGCACAAGAGAAGGCAACTTCTTTTCTCAGACCGAATTCGACCAGGATTTAAAGAACCTTTCCTTAGAGTTCGACAGAGTTGACCCCTATTTGTCGATTGAGGGGGGCAAAATAAAAATCTTGCTCAAAGTTTGGCCTCGCCCGTTGATCCGATCGCTTTGCTATGATGGCAATACCCACATAGCCACCAAAAAACTCCAAAAAGAACTCGGGATTCCCCCTTTAACGCTTTTCGACAGAAGAGCCTTTAACGAAGCGTTTCACAACCTGAAAACCTACTACGTCAAAAAAGGGTACTTCGAGGCGGAATTAGACTATATCGTCGACTACGACGAGTGCACCAACGAAGTGGACATCCGTATTGTCATTTGCGAAGGAAGAGCGGGACGGATCGAGTCGATTCGGTTCTGCGGCTTTGACAAATGTGAAGAAAGCGAAATCACAAAAAAGATGGTCACAAAAGAGTACAACCTCTTCACCAGTTGGCTGTCGGAACAAGGCACCTATCGCGAAGACGCGATGCAGCACGACCAGTTTCAAATTCAAAACTACCTTCAAAACAGAGGGTATGCTGACGCCCAAGTTTACATCAGTGTCACGGAGTCAAGCTGCAACAATCGGATTAAGATTCTGATCACCGCCGATAAAGGGGATATTTATACCGTCGACAAGATCACCTTCAACGGCAACTGCCTTTTTGATGATGAAACCATTTTCTGTCAGTTTGCCTTCCGTCCGGGCGATCCGTACTCTCCCGAAAAAATTCGTGATACCGTTACCAATATCCAAGAGCTTTACGGAAAAAACGGTTATATTGATGCTTTCGTGAACTTCGAACCCAAGCTTGAGTGCGACTGCTCATACAGCGTGGATGTTCAAATTGAAGAGGGTGAAAGATATTGCGTTGGGTTGATTAAAGTTTTCGGCAACTGCACAACGATGACCAATGTCATCTTGCACGAGACGCTGCTTGTTCCGGGCGAAGTATTCAACACACGCAAGCTAAAACGAACTGAAGAAAGACTTCAAAACATCGGCTACTTTAAAAAAGTGAACGTCTACGCCGTTAAAACCGAAGACTCCTGCATAGAGGGCAACTATCGCGATGTTCACGTAGAAGTGGAAGAGACAGGCACCGGAAAAATCTCCTTCTTCGGGGGCTTTTCCTCCATGGAAAAACTCTTCGGGGGTTTAAGCCTTTCTGAGAGTAACTTTAACATTCAGGGAATCCCTTGTGTTTGGTCAAGAGGGTTAAGAGCGTTAAGAGGCGGTGGAGAGTACGCCAGTTTATCAGCCCAATTCGGGGTTCGAAGCACATCGTATAACCTGGCCTGGACCAAACCCTATTTCATGGACTCTAAATGGTCTGTCGGCTTTGATATTGACAAAAGTTCGAACACCTATTTGGACAAGCATTTGGATATTGACGCGATAGGACTTGCCGTAAGAGCGGGGCGCCAACTAAACGCCTTTGTCCGTTTCCAGTGGCACTGGAGGATTCGTGACAGCCGGGTTGATTATGACGGCAACTTCTATAAAAAGGATGATAACGGCGATAAGCTCTTGGACGAGCAAGGCAACCCGATTATGGTCTTCAAGTCACTTGATGAATTAAAAGGCTCTGACCCCTACCTTTACACCGTTGAAAAAACAGATGGCACCGTTTCTGCTACGGGGATTTCATTAAGCTATGACTCGACAAATAGCATTGTTTGTCCCACGAAAGGTTTGAGATCTATTTTTGAGGCAGAGCTTGCCGGATTAGGTGGCCAATACGACTTTTTCAGCTTTTCCTATCGCAATACCTGGTACTACCCCTTCACCGATACGCTGGTACTGAAATATCGCGCGGACCTTCGCTTTTTATTCCCCTTTGCCGGAACCAACTACGACAATATGCCGCTTGACGAAAGATTCTTCTTAGGAGGCGACACGTTTGTCCGGGGATACCGTCCATATAAAATCGGACCCAGATTCAAGAAACTCAACAGCGAAGGCAAAGTGGTTGACTCCGATGTTTCAAGTGGGGGCTTTACTTTGCAGTTCTTATCGATCGAGTTAAATAAGAAGCTTTCCGAAAGATTCGACGGGTTCTTGTTTATGGACTTGGGTCACTTAAGTCAAGATATATGGAACTTTGATTGGAACGAGTTTCGCGGGTCATTGGGCTTCGGCGTAAGAGCGTGTGTTCTGGATAGCTTACCCCCGATCTCCTTGGGAATGGGTTTCCCGATTAACCCAAGAGATCGATCGGAAGTTAAAAAGTTCTTCATACAGTTTGGATGTAAATTTTAGGAGAAAAAAATAATGAAAAAGTTTCTATTAAAAGCCTTTGTTGCTGTTTTCTTTATGGCAGCGACACAAGGAGAGGCTGCAACTTATGGCTTCGTTAACTTTAAAGAGGTTGTTGAAAAATCAAAGTTGGGCAAACAGGAGCAAGCTACCTTTGACTCTTTGAAATCGCAGATGGAAAAAGTTTTGGAGGAAAAGGATAAAGAATTGGGAGAGTTGGCAGCAAAGTTTAACGATCCTGACTACATGGACTCTCTTTCCCCTGAAGCTGAAAACGAGATGAAGTTTAAAGTACGTCAGATGTCTCAAGAGATGAGCGAAAAGCAAAATCAATTTTACGGCGCGCTTCAAAACGCACAAGGTAAAATCATGCAAAAGCTGGCAGAAGCTGTGGCTAAGTCATCTGAGAAAGTTGCAAAGACCAAGCAGTTGGATGCGGCTTTCAACCAGGATGCAACCTTCTGGGCGAAAGATACCATTAATATCACAAGTGATGTAATCAAAGACATGGATGCGAATTTCACGCCTGAGACCAAAAAGTAGGACTTAAGAATGAAAGAGATATCGCTTGAGACGCTTAAAGAGCTAACCGGGGCTGAAGTCGTTGGAGAAAAACAACGTAAATTCTCTAACGTCGCCGATCTGGAAAGTGCTCAGGCAGGCGATATCTCTTTTTTAGCCAACCCCCGCTATGAAGGGGCGATGGAAAAGTCCAATGCGGGAGCGGTTTTTCTTCATCCCGATTATAAATCCCACCCTTTAGTAAAAAGCTCTGCAAAAGTATGGCTCTTTCATGAAGAGCCTTCAAGAGCCTTTCAGCTTGCCATCGAATATTTTATCCCTCATGCCGATAAAAAATCAGGATTTAAAGGCGTGCACGCCACGGCTACGATTCATCCCACAGCAGAAGTAGATCCATCGGTAGAAGTTGGCCCGGGCGCGGTTATTGACGAAGGGGTAAAGATAGGCAAAGGCACAAAAATCGGGGCCTTGGCCTACATTGGTCCCTTTTCCGAAATCGGAGAAAACTGCACCTTGATGCCCCACGTTACTCTTCGTGAGCGTGTGGTTTTACAAGATCGCGTCATTATCCAACCAGGAGCAGTGATCGGCTCCTGCGGCTACGGCTATACCCCTAACAAAGAGGGTAAGCACATTAAGCTAAACCAAGTCGGAAACGTCGTGATTGAATCTGACGTTGAAATTGGTGCCAATACCACCATAGACCGCTCTCGATTTAAAGAAACGCGTATCGGGTGTGGAACCAAAATCGACAATCTGGTTCAAATTGCTCATGGCGTGAAAGTCGGTCAGGACAATTTAATTATTTCACAGGCAGGAATTGCCGGTTCCACCACTACGGGTCGTCATGTCGTGCTAGCGGGCCAATCGGGCTTATCGGGACATATTCATATCACGGATGGAGTCATTTTGGCCGCAAGAGCCGCTGCTTCCAAATCTATTGATAAGCCGGGTAAATATAATGGCGCGCCCTGTGTTCCTCTTGCGGAATACAACCGACATACTGTATACCTTCGAAAGATTGAAAAGCTTTTAAACCAGGTTAAAGCTTTAGAGGAAAAAGTTCATGAGCTTGAAAATCGGCCCCCCCAATCCCCATAAAATCATCTGTCAGTACGCCTGCAGGGCAACAAGACCCTTCATCAAGGGCTTTTTGGACATACTAAGCACCTCACCGCAATCCGTGTTAAAGTTATTCATAATAACCTTAATAGCGATTGCGACTTCCAAAGAAGCTAGAAAAGTGCATCAGTTTGTGATGAAACAACTTCCCAAGCTCAGACTCCGTTAGTTTTTTCACCACAAAGACACTAAGACTCTAAGGGCGGCTGCGCCGTCATTTTTTTTTGACGGCGCAGCCGCCTTTTGCGTTTTTGCGCTTTTGCGTTGAAAATTTATAAGATCATGGCGGCGGGATTTTCCAAGATGTATTGCACTCGCTTTAAGAACTTAGCCGCCATCACCCCATCGATCACTCTATGGTCAACGGAAAGGGTAAGCGTCATCGTTTTACCGGGAACCACCTTATTACCAAGGAGGACTGGCTTATCAATGATCCCTCCCACAGCCAAGATAGCTGCCTGCGGCGGATTGATAATGGCGCTAAAAGAGCTAACCCCGAACATTCCCAGATTTGATACTGTGAAGGATCCCCCCTGAAACTCGTGCGGTTGCAGTCTTCCCTCTTTCGCTTTTTGGATTAGCGCTTTAATCTCTTTAGAGATTTCCTCGATAGGTTTTTCATCGGTTTTAGGAACGATCGGTGTGATGAGTCCCATCGGGACTTGCACCGCCACGGAAATATCGACAGATGAATAGCGGATGATCGTGCGGTTTTTTGCATTAAAGCCGGAGTTTACTTCCGGGTGCTCTTTTAAAGCGATCGCCACCCCTTTTACCACAAGATCATTGAATGAAATCTTGTGTTCAAAATGTGACAGCTGGGTACGACACTCGACCAGTGGAGAGGCATCAATTTCTTGCGTGACATAAAAGTGAGGGATGGTCGATTTCGCTTCCTGAAGCCGGTCGGCAATGACTTTTCTAATGGGCGATAAAATCTCTTCTCCGGGGGCGATTGGCTCTGAGACACTTTTAACTGAAGATTTTTCCGGCTCTTTGGTTTCCGATTTTTTCCCCTCTAAGTCCCTTTTCACAATTCTTCCGCCGGGACCGGTACCTTTCATGTTAGAAAGATCAATCCCTTCCATTTCAGCAATCTTTTTGGCTAAAGGGGATGCTTTAATGCGATCGCCGGATTGAAGTTCCGGTTTTTTAGCTTCTTCTTGTTTCGGTTCGGGTTTTTTCTCCTCAAGCTCCGATACTTTTTCTTTTGAAATTTCAGGTAAGGGATCGTCTTCTTTTTCCGTAAAGAGAGCGATCGGGTCATTTACTTGGACCTCTGATCCCGCTTCAACCAAAATCTTTCGTAAATACCCCTCGTCAATCGCATCGTATTCCACTGTGGCTTTGTCAGTTGAAACTTCGATGAGCGGCTCGCCCGCCTCTACCCACTCCCCCTCTTTTTTTAACCAGGATGTAATCGTTCCTGCTTCCATAGTGGGAGATAATTTGGGCATCGTGAGCGTAAATGACATCGGATTTACCTTATTAGCTTTTTCGCGGACTCAAGTATTCTTTTCGGGTTCGGTACGGTTTCTGCTTCCAGCACTTTCGAATAGGGCATCGGCGTCTCTTTTTGAGTAACTCTTTCAACCGGTGCGTCTAACTCGTCAAAGGCAGCCGACTGTATCTCAAACGCGATCTCGGATGCAATTCCCGCAAAATAGTGTCCCTCTTCCACAATAAGGCAACGATGAGTTTTTCGAATAGACTCAATCACCGTATCAATATCAAGAGGACGAATCGTTCTTAAGTCGATCACTTCCGCTTCAATTCCCTCTTCCGCGAGCTGTTCGGCGGCTTTTAACGAAACATTAAGCATGCGGCTCCAGGAGACTATAGTAAAGTCTTTTCCCTCTCTTACCACTTTTGCTTTGCCGATGGGGACCGTATACTCTTCTTCCGGTACTTCCCCCTTCATGCCATAATCGAGCTCCGACTCTAAGAAGAGAACGGGATTATTCGAACGGATCGAGCTTTTTAAAAGCCCTTTCGCATCATAGGGGTTACTAGGTGCAACAATTAGAAGCCCGGGTAGATTGCCGTAGAGTGCTTCCACACAGTGGGAATGTTGAGACGACACTTGTGCCGCCGCTCCATTGGGTCCCCTGAAAACAATAGGAACGCTATATCTAGAACCCGACATATAGTACATCTTCGCAGCGTTAGAGATAATCTGGTCAGCGGCAACAAAAGAGAAATTAAAGCTCATGAACTCCACAATAGGTCTTAAGCCTGTCATGGCAGCGCCAATCCCCATGCCTGCAAACCCCAACTCTGAAATCGGGGTATCGAGCACACGCTTGGGTCCCCATTTATCTAAAAGCCCTTTGGTCACTTTATAAGCGCCGTTATATTCCGCGACCTCTTCACCCAGAATAAAAACCTTTTCGTCCCGGGACATCTCTTCATCAATCGCTTGCCTTAAAGCCTCACGAATATCAATCTGGGGCATAGACATCCTCCCCAAGTACGCTTAGCTCCGGCCAGGGGCTTTCTTCTGCATATTTCATAGCCGCAGCCGCTTTTTCTCGGTATTTTTTATTTAATTCTTTAAAGGCTTCTTCATCTAAAGCTCCGGCATGGATGAGCTTTTCTTTCAAAATGATGATCGGATCGTGCTCCATGGCGTGCTTGAGCTCCTCCTTAGAGCGGTAAAGCCCCGGATCGGAGATAGAGTGGCCGCGGAATCGTTCGGCAACGACTTCAAGCAAAATAGGGCGGGAATTCTTTTTGATTTTTTCGCCCAGCTCTTTAAACGTTTTATAACATAAAAGAAAATCGGTGCCGTCAATTGTATGCCCTTCGATCCCGTAAGCTTTAGCGTGAGACTCTGCCAATTTTTCAACCGAATTAGCTCGGCGATAGTGCGTTCCCATGCCCCAAATATTATTTTCGATGACATAAAGACAGGGTAGATCCCAGAGGGCCGCTAAGTTTAAAGACTCGTGAAATGCTCCTTGCGGAACGGCACCGTCGCCTAAGAATCCGATGGAAATCTCATCTTTTTTGTCTTGGTATTTTAAGGAAAAGGCGGCTCCTGTAGCAATAGGGATTTGCCCTCCCACAATACCAAAACCACCTAAGAGACGGTCAGTATAAAGGTGCATCGACCCGCCGCGCCCCTTAGCATTTCCGGTCGCTTTCCCGTAAAGCTCCGCCATGATCTCATTGGGAGTCGCTCCCAGAAGGAGAGCCAGGGCGTGGCAACGATAGGTAGTGGTCCACCAGTTATCTTTACCCAGCGCCATAACAGCGGCTGTCTGAATTGCCTCTTGACCGATATAGGCATGGAAGAATCCCCCCACGTGCCCTTGTTGATACGCCGATTCCGCGCGTATCTCGAAATTGCGGATCAAAAGCATCGACTCAAGAGCCTGCATAAGCTCTTTTTCGCTTAATTCTTTATTCATAACTTAATTATAACTACTTACTGTAATTAGGACGAGGTCTGTGGGTTCAATTTAACACCAACAAGCTCATTTTCAGCAACTTCCTTATCAACAATTGCAGTAACGCAGGAGTCTGACCAGACATTTATCGCCGTTTCCAGCATATCGATTAAGGTATAGAAGGGTAAAATTACCCCCAGTATATTTAAAGGCACGCCCATCGCTGCCAAGAAAGCGGAGGAAAGAAAGTAGCATCCCATCGGCACTCCGGCGTTGCCTAAAGCAGCGATCGTTGCAATGAAAATCCAACCGATCATCTCAGGCAAAGAAAAGACAACTCCGTTGCTCATCGACACAAAAAGGACCGTCGTCAAAATAAACGCCGCACATCCGTTCATGTTGATAGAAATACAAAGGGGCAAAGAAAACCCGGAAACTTTTCGGGAAATGCCCGCTTTTTCTTCCGCACACTTGACCGCCATCGGCAAAGTTGCTCCCGACGACTTAGTGAAGAACGCAACTGAAAGGGCTTGAAACATCGCTTTAAATAGCCGTACGGGAGAAAGCCCTTTTAACTTTAAGAGCGTCGGCAAAACAATCGTCGCTTGAATTAAATTAGCCGTAACAACGCAAAACAAAAAGAGCGCAATACTTTCAACTTCCAGGCCATCTTTCAAATCATGAATAAACAACACGACAAAAGAAAAAATCGCAAGCGGCATGATTTTAATAATCCATGACGTCACTTTCATCACGGCCGCAAGCAAGCTTGAAAAAAGGAGGTGCAGCGTGGATCGATTCTTTTCGGGCAGGGTAAGCGCCGCTAAGCTTAAGAGGGAGGCTAAAATAAGCACTCCAATCACATTATTTTCCGCAAACGGTTGAATGATATTGGAAGGGATGGCGTGCAAGAGATAGCCAAAATATCCGGTGCCGTCAGTGCCGATCTGGACCGTTTCGGCCGTGTTAATCGTGCTTCTTACGGGATTTACCAAAAGAAATATGGAGAGGGCGACCGTTGCGGAAATAACGGTGGTCAAAAGAGTGTATTTAAGGACACGTCTTCCCAAAAATTTGATCTCTCCCATTGAACCCATGCTAGAGGCCGTCGAAACGACCGACAAGAAAATGATCGGCAAGCTGACAAGCTTTAGCAAGTTGATGAATACTTCCGAAAAATGGGTTGCACCTGTACGGAGCCAACTGGGGTCCCACACACCGGCAAATACGCCCAAAACAATAGCAACAGGTAAAGTAATATTTGGATGGAAGAGGGATCGAATATTCATATTAAGGAAGGGTAGCATTATTTTTTGAGGGTTGTCAAGGGTGGATTAGTGGACACTGTGGACCTAGCGGACATTTGGGTGAGGCTCTCTATTCAAGACAAGTGAATTTTTGAACACAAAATTGTCCACATTGTCCACTACTCGAAGAGCTTTGAGCCTATCCTTAGAAGCGTCGCTCCTTCATCCAGCGCAATTTGCCAGTCTTGGCTCATCCCCATCGAAAGCTCTTTAAGCCCCAGCTCGTCCCTTAAGAGCCTAAGCTCCCTGAAAGTACTTCGAATTAAAGTTTTGTCATCCGTATCGGGTGCCATGGTCATTAGCCCCTCGATCGAAAGATTCGGCAACTTCAAAAGATCCGAAAAACACTCTCTTAAATCTTCCGGCGAAAAGCCGTGCCTATGGCGAACATTCACCTGTAATAAAATTTTTTGAGGCCCGGTCTTAGAAATTTTTTCCGCCAGATCGAAGCTGTCCACCGAATGGATTAAATCAAACTTGCCGACTACTTTATTTACTTTATTCTTCTGAAGCGTGCCGATAAAGTGCCAGGAAATATCCTTGGGGGCGCTTTCCATTTTCGGCAAAGCGTCCTGCACCCTATTTTCCCCGAACGTTTTTATTCCCGCTTCGTACAAGGGCATGCACGCGGAAAGCTCGTGTCCTTTGGTAACAGCAACGAGCTTGGCCGGTTTAATCGTCTCTAAAAGCTTTTGGAGGTCCAAGGATTTCATGGTAAATAACTACATCTTGTGGATTTGAAAGACTATGAAGGACTCGATTGGCTCTTGAGACACCGTAATTCGTCGTGATGCCATAGATAGCTTCAGGTTCAACGATTTGGGGCAATAGGGTTTGCTTGACTTCAACTGTTATCGACTTAGCAGCTTTTTCTTCTCGGATGGGCCTCAGCTCTTCCGGCAACTCTTCTTCTTCCTCTTCGTCTATATCAAGCTCGCGTAGAAAAGCTTTTAAATCCTCTTCCTCTTGAGCCTGCTCTTCTTCCCTAACTTCCGGGCGGCGACGTTTTCTGTCGATATTCGCCTGCCGCCCCATTACGAATAAAAAGATGCCGAAGCTAATAACAAAGGCGATAAAGTCAATTAAACTCATTTCGGCTTTTTATCTTCCGGTTTTGCAAGAGAGGATCTCATATTCGTGTCGGACTCCACATTTTTAATTTTCATGTAGTCCATAACACCTAAGTTCCCTGCTCTAAAGGCTTCCGCCATGGCCTGGGGCACTTGAGACTGCGCCTCGATTAACTTCGCTTCCATGTCTTTAACTTTGGCCATGTTTTCTTGTTCCATGGCAACGGCCATCGCCCGACGTTTTTCCGCTTCGGCCTGCGCGATCTTTTTATCGGACTCTGCTTGATCGGCACGTAGTTTCGCTCCGATGTTTTCACCTAAATTCATTTCCACAATATCGATCGACAAAATCATAAATGCTGTTGATGAATCAAGCCCCTTGTCCAACACCACTTTAGAGATCGACTGGGGCGACTCAAGCACGACAAAATGAGTCTCCGCTCCTCCGATAGCAGAAACAATCCCCTCTCCCACACGGGCAATGATTGTCTCTTCGGTGGCTCCCCCGACCAACTGGGCAATATTTGTTCTTACAGTAACGCGCGCGCGTACCTTGATCTGAATCCCGTTTTTTGCCACCCCCGTAATGTATCCGCCATGAGAGGGGCAGTCGATCACTTTCGGATTGACCGAGGTTGCGACCGCTTCCCTGATGTTTCTTCCGGCCAGATCAATCGCTGTCGCTTGCCGCCAATCAAGCGCGATATTCGCTTTGTCGGCCGCAATCATCGCTTGCACCACTTCCGGCACGTGTCCGCCTGCAAGATAATGCGTTTCTAAGTCCTCAACCGAAATTTGCTTCAAACCCGCTTTAAACAAGTTAATTCGGGCATTGACAATGACATGGGGTGGGATTTTCCGCATACTCATCCCGACAATATTGAAAAGGGGAATACGCGTTCCTGAAACAAATGCCCTAAACCATAGAGCGACAAATTTACCCAAAATCAGGATTGCGATCAGCCCGAACAGGGCTCCTAAAATTAACAAAATATATGCCATGTCCATTAATTATCCTTTCGTTTAACCATTAAGCTTTCTCCCTCTCCGGAGATCACTTTCACTTGACTCCCCTTGTCGATATAGCCCGATAAAGAGATAGCAGCATGTCTTTTTCCTTCCACCACAATAAAGCCGCCGGGTCTTAAATCTGTTTGGGCTTCCCCCACTTTTCCGATCGCTTCCGCATCGTACTTGGCAGACCGATATCCCTCTTGGTCGCCGCCCAAATAAATACCCCGCTTATCTTTAGGAATTTTCCAGAGAGCAAAACGTATTAATCCCCCAAGCAAAACTAATGTACCGGCAATAAACAATCCAACTTCAAGCGCGCTTGCCCCCTCTTGAATGAGGGTGAAGTAACTCCAGAGCAATATCAGCCCCCCGATTGCACCCAATATTCCCCCGGGGAGAAAAAACTCTAAAAAAATCATTAAAAGCGCAAGTACCGCTAAAAGATATGCGTTCATTTTTTTTCTTTCCAATTGATATTTACGACAAGGGTGCTCCCCTCATGCCGAAGCACTTCGATCGGCTCATTTTTATCAATGTAGGAACCCGCTGTTACAGCTTCATAAAGCTCATCATTGATTTCTACTTTTCCGGAAGGCCTTAAGTCTGTAAAGGCAACTCCCGACGCTCCGGGTTCAGGAAGCTTTACCCCCTCTTTTTGAGAGCGCCACCCCTCCTGATCCCCTTTAGAGACAAATCGGTCGAAGCCGCTGAAATTGGGAAGCACATACTTGGCAAGTGCGGCAATCAAAGCAAGACCCACCAAAAAAGTGCCGGAAAGCCACGCCAGGCGATTTAAAAAAATCTCCCCTGCCGCATTAAGAGAACCCGACTCAAAATCAAAACTAAAGTCTTTAAGTCCCGGAAGCATCAATCCAAAAAGGCCTCCCAAGAAAAATAAAAGTCCAATGATTCCCAAAAGTCCAAAAGTAGGTAAAACGACAAAATCAACGGCAATAATTAAAAGACCGGCGATTAATAGCATAACCTCTAACAGGCTTCCCATATCTTGAGAAAAGCTTGAGATCGCGATAAGCGCCAAAGACGTGACCGCAATCGTTCCGGGAAGTCCAAATCCGGGGGAAGAGAGTTCTAAGTAAAAACCCATCATGATTCCCAAAAATAAAATCGACTGAACCACAGGATGGGCAAGCCAGCTGACAAATTGCCCCTTCCAGTCCATACGATAGCTATCGATTACTGCGTTGGGGATCGTTTTGAAGAACGGGGCGTTTGATAAAAGAGAGCGATTGAATGGATAGACGCCGCTTTTTTCTTCTTCGTAGGTGATCGGCTTAACTTTTCCGGGCAAAACTAAAAGGTCTGCCACGTTGTAATCTATCATCTCTTTTGCCGTAAGCGTTAAAAGCTTACCCTTGGGAGAAATGAGTTTGTCAGAAGATAAAATATCTTTTTCGCTGTCGAGTTTAATGACTTTACCGCTTCTTTCCACCAAGATGATATCTTTATCGACCATCGCTTCGGCGATATAGGGGTTGCGATCGAAAAAGGCCGCACGGTTCGCGAAGTCGGATCGGATGGCGGAGTTCACTTTTTCGGAAGCCGCTTCTTGCTTTCCTCCCTCACCCTGTAAAACGGGTTCGGCGGCCCCCATGCTGCCGTCTTTTACCGTAGTAATAAATCGGCAGGAGTAAGCCAACATCGCCCCCGCAGAGATCGCCCAGTTATTAATGTAAGCGACTATCGGGATATCATATTGGGTATCAAGCTCTTTTAGTCCATCGGAAATTTGCTGAGCGGAAAAGACTTCTCCCCCCGGAGTATTTAATTCTAAAATAACAAAAATAGGCCGCGTCTTTTGATAATAATCCAAGGCGGCTTTAACATAAACCCACGTACTTTGACTGATCCCCGAAGAGCGGTCTTCGATAACGATATGACCGATGCGGTTTTCTCCTGTCGGGCTAAACTTGATCTGTTCGGCAAAGTCCGCCGCCTGCAGAGTCAGTAAAAAAAAGCAGCAAAGGAAAAGTTTTCGCATGGTTTTTATCTCAGCAGAACTGGTCTAAAAACTCAAGCACGATGTCGCGGGTCTTTTCAAGCTCTTTCTCCTTATGAGCCGCCGAGACAAACCAAGCCTCATGCGGACTGGGCGGCGCCAGCACCCCCCTTTCGAACAAATAGCTAAAAAACTTTTTAAAGGTGCCAGCATCCATTTTATCAACATCTGAAAGCGATTTAACTTCTTTTACCCCAAAGAAAAGCGTAAACATCGAGCCCACTCGATTGAGCGTCACATTTACCCCTTTTTCTTTGATTCTCTTTTCAACCGGCTTTACGATAATATCGGTTTTATGATTCAAAGCTTCATAAAAACCCGATTCATCCAAAAGCTCAAGCGCTTTTAAACCCGCCGCCATCGCTACGGGATTGCCCGAAAGCGTTCCGGCTTGGTAAACCTCTCCCAAAGGGGCAAGACAATCCATGATTGCTTTTTTGCCTGCAAAAGCCCCAACGGGAAAGCCGCCGCCGACAATCTTGGAAAAGCACGTCAAATCGGGCGTGATGTTGTATAGGGACTGAGCGCCCCCTTTGGCGACTCTAAAGCCGGTCATCACCTCGTCGAAGATTAAAACAGAGCCCGATTCTAATGTCTTGGATCTTAAAGCGTTTATAAATTCTTGTGATCCCGGCACGGTCCCCATATTCCCGGCGATCGGCTCCACGATTACCGCGGCCACTTGGAATCCCTTTTCGTTCATGAACTGGTTGAAGCCTTCCGTGTCGTTAAACTCCAAAGAAACGGTGGTTTGAATCGCCTGTTGAGGAACCCCCTTCGAGGTCGCTTCCTTATTAATGTCTCTTACTCCCGATCCCGCTTTTACCAAGAGCAAATCTGCATGGCCATGGTAGTTACCGGAAAACTTTACGATCAGATCACGCCCCGTGTACCCTCTGGCAAGGCGCATCGCGCTCATCGTCGCTTCCGTCCCGGACGAAACAAAGCGCACTTTCTCGCAGGAGGGAACAAGCTCATGAATCTTTTCGGCGAGCCTTAGCTCATATGGGGTTGTGAGCCCAAATGACGAGCCTTGATACGCCTGATCGGCCGCGGCCTTTGCAATCTCAGGCTTGGCATGACCGTGAATCAATG
The DNA here is from genome assembly GCA_020440465.1 of Chlamydiia bacterium. Taxonomy (GTDB): domain Bacteria; phylum Chlamydiota; class Chlamydiia; order Chlamydiales; family Parachlamydiaceae; genus JAGROB01. The sequence continues at coordinate 1,158 of JAGROB010000036.1, read as the reverse complement.
CACCCCACGACATGCAAAAGTCGATGTAGCCGTTATCATCTACATCATAAACCTTTCCCCCCTCTCCCCTTACGGCGACAAGCGGGGTGTCCAAAAGCCCCTTAAAGGACCTTACGGGAGAAGAGACGCCCCCCGGAATATAGTGGCAAAGCGCCTCGAAGACGCTTTCTGACTTGAGTCGTTGGTCGGTGCTAATCATGCCAAAAACTATGCCCAAGCCCCCCTTTTATTTTCCACCTTTCTTTTGAATTAGGAGACTTAAGTTTTAAACCTCTTTGAGGTTAAACATGCTGAAGATAAAACTTGCTAATTTGGTCGAAGGCTTGCTCCATCGTCTCTTTAATTCCACATTCATCAGCAAGAGCCCGATAAAGAGTTATCCATTCTTTGGGTGGCTCATTCAGAGAAATAGGAAGCGCATGTGTCTTACGGGCTTTAAAAACTTTTTGAAGGGTCTGTTTGAAATCGTCTTTGTCGATATTTCTGTGTTCTATCAAGAGGAGCATATCAATCAGATCTTTTACTCTAGAGTTCAACTTCTCTTCTCTAGGAAGAGAATAAGCGTGAAGCTTCTCTGCAAACTGCTGTTCTATGGAAATCATTCTCATTCTGGGGGTTTTAATCCCGCAGTATTCCAACCAGTCGGAGCCATCTACTTGCTCTATTTCATCTACGATAATATCTGCGCCTACATCCAGTTGGAATCTGACAAATAGACGTCTATCGACAAATGAGGCGACAGAGTACCTAGCGCCCCCATAAGGAGCGTTATCCAAGTTCATTCTGGATTCACCAACCTCAAAGGTAAAATAGTCCTCTAAATCAAGTTTTGCTAATTCACGAAGTTCTCGAACAATAATAGGTCCCATCAGCGAATCATTTGTACCCTTTCTATGCAGGCAGGTTAAATCTATGTCTTTCGTGGCCCTAGCGGTTGAAAAACGTAGTTCCATTGCATACCCACCTTTCAGAACAAATCCCCCGGCCTCTTGGTAGAAAATTCGGGCTAGCAATCTCTCGAACGCCACTTTTCTTCTTACCCTTTGCAAGTCCTGGTTTGTTTTTTCGGCAACACTTTTTAAGGAAGCCTCAAGGCTTTTGCGAAAGTCAGTTGCTGTTTTAAACACAGTTGTCATTTGAGCACTCTTTTAATTTTTT
>JAGROB010000035.1 GCA_020440465.1 Chlamydiia bacterium | reverse complement strand
TTCTTCCCCTCAAGCTCTCAGTACACGCTTGAGGCGATGCGAAAGCATGGCTTTTATAAGGGGTTTTTAATGGGGTGCGACCGACTTCAACGAGAAAACAACCAAGACTGGGTCTATCGAAAAGGAGTCGACGGAAGGGGCGTTGAAATCAAGCTGGATCCGGTACGCTAACTTCTATGATCTCGATCGGATCCGAAGGGCTATGAGATTCGTTAGCTAAGATTTTAGCCCGCTGGAAAGCTTTTTTCATGTAATGATTCGGACTTAAATCGTCAAAAAGGAACAGATTCTCTTTACCCAGTCTTTCTACGACACCGCTAATAGAGAGCACCTCCCACTCTGCTAAAGCAATCCCTGCAATTAAAAAATGGCACCCCGCCGTCTTCAAAGAATCGGCCAAGTCAAGCAAGGTGATACAAGTGGATGCATCTATGTCTCGAGCGTTTTTAAGCTGAAGTATGATCACTTTCGTTAAGTTATCTTTAGCAAACGATTTTAAAGAACTTTCGAAAACGGTTGTCGCCCCGAAAAAAAGCTCTCCTTCAACCTTAATCACCCTAATGACCTTCGGCTCGTTTTCGGGAAGATGTTTCATGCTTAAAAGCTCTCCCGTGTCTCTTACCCGATACTCTTGCAGCTTCGGCTCAGCCGCTTTTCTAAGGTAAGAGGTGATCGAGAGCACGACTCCAATATAAAACGCGACATCAAGACTAAAGAATATACACGATAAAAAAGTCGCGATTAACACAAAACGGTCTTGCGGCGTCGCTTTTAAGCAAACCAGCGTCTCTTTGACATTAATCAGATAGATCGCCGTCACCAAAATCATCGCCGAAAGGGTCGTTAAGGGAACATAGTTTAAAACAAAGGCAAATAAAGTCACGAAAAGGGCAATAAAAAAGGTGCTGAAAAACCCCGAAAGACGTGTTTTAGCCCCCGAAACCTGATTTAAAGTCGATCTTAAGGGACTTAAAGCGATCGGCATCGCTCCGACAAAAGCAGAGACTAAGTTCCCCATGCCGATCGATAAGATTTCCCGGTTCGCCGATGCAGGCTGTCCCGTCTGGGTCGACATCATTTTTGCGGTCGTGGTGGTTTCCACTAAGCTTAAAAGCGCAATCGCAAAAGAAATAGGAACAAGCTGGTTTACGTTAGAAAAGTCAATATCGGGAAAGGTGAAGCTGGGGATGATGGAGACAAAGTCAATGCCGTCTGCCATAATCGCCACATTCTTCATGAAGGGGGAAAATTCATTAAATAAAAACAGCAACGACGTTGAAAAAAAGAGCGTAATCAACCCCGAAGGAAGCCGCTTGTCAATGCGCCTTAGCAGCAAAAACAAACTCAGACTGAATAACCCGATTAAGGTGGTCGGCCAATGGATATGGTGAGTATGGGTAAAAAAAGCCTTGGCTTTTAGAAATAAAGTCGCCCCCCCATACCCTTTAGGGAGTCCGAAAAAGATAAAAAGCTGGGCAAACATCACGGCAAACATCGATCCGGCCATATAGCCCCGGACGACCGGCTGGCTAACAAATTGGGTAAGCTTCCCTAACTTTAAAACCGCGGCTAAAAGCTGAAAAAGCGCCACCAAAAACGAAATTTGGGCGGTAATCATCAAAGCACCCCATTGCCTTTCGTCAAGGGTGGCATTTTGATACTGAGAAAACATCATATCGGCCAAAAAAGTTTGCAACATGATCGAAATCGTGTTAACCGGCCCCCCGATCAGGTAGCGGGAAGAGGAGAAAAAGATGGCGACCGCCGAAGAGAAGACGGACGCAAAAATCCCGGCGGAAAGGGGCAACCCCGCAATAAGGGCGTAAGAGAGCGCCTGGGGCAGACTTAAAAGCGCAACTTGAAGCCCTGCGAACAGATCGCACTTTACAGAGAAAAAAGAAGTCTCTTTAAGTTCCTCTCTCACCTCTTTCAAAGAAAAGTTTTGACTGTTCATTTTATTACAAAACGGTTAATATGCTAGATTATTTTACTAAAGTATCCGATATGTCACAACATCCAAAATTAGCTATCGTAGGCCGGCCCAATGTGGGTAAGTCCGCTCTCTTCAACCGTATCATCAAAAAGAAGATCGCGATTGTCGACGAGGCAGAGGGAGTAACCCGCGACCGCCTATATCATGAAGGTGACTTATTCGGATTTAAATTCCAAGTAATCGATACGGGAGGCATCGATCCCAAGTCTACCGCCGACTTTAACGAGCACATCAAACGGCAGGCAGAAATCGCAATCGAAGAGGCCGATACCCTTGTAATGGTGGTTGACTCTCAGATCGGTCCGACCGCGCTAGACGAAGAAGTAGCAAAAATTCTTTTAAGAACCGAAAAGCCTGTTATTTTAGCGGTTAATAAGATCGACTCTCCGGAAAAAAAAGACGCTATCTATCCTTTTTATTCCTTGGGAATTAAAAAGGTTATTCCCGTCTCTGCCACCCAAAACTGGCAAATCGCGGAAGTTTTAGAGGCAGCATTTGAAACCATCGACAAAACCAACCCCGTAATCGAAGAAGACCCGAATATTAAAGTCGCTATCTGCGGCCGGCCCAATGTGGGTAAATCCTCTTTCGTTAACAAGCTTTTAAACGAAGAGCGGCTGATCGTAAGCCCCATACCGGGAACGACCCGAGACTCCGTTGACACCCCCGTTTTGATCAACGATGTCCCTTACACTCTGATCGATACGGCCGGTATCCGGAAAAAAAATAAAGAGAGCGAGGTTGTCGACAAATTCGCCGCGATTAGAACCCAAAAAGCGATAGAAAGAGCCGACGTCTGTTTGCTAATGGTTGACGCTCAGGCAGGTATTACCGCCCAAGAAAAAAGGATCGCGAACGATATCGAAAGTGCGGGCAAGGGGTGTATCGTCCTTTTGAACAAGTGGGACCTTGTTAAAGGGTTTCGTATGGAGCACTGTCTTAAAGGAATCGAGGATGAAGTGCCGTTTTTAAAGCACTGCCCTACGATCTTTGTCTCTGCCAAGACGGGCAGAAACTTAGAAAAAGTCTTTCCCCTTGTAGATGAAGTCGTTCGGGACTTACACCAAAGAATTTCTACGGGAGAGCTCAACCGTTTTGTCGCCGGCTGTCTGCAACGAAACCACCCCCCCATGATTCGTGGTAAGCGATTAAGGATCTACTACATGGCTCAAGTTGACGTCGTGCCGCCAAGATTTGTTTTATTCGTGAATTACCCAGATCTTATGGCCGATACGTACAAAAAGTTTTTGTACAATCAGTTCAGAAAAGAGTGGCGTTTTTCAGGGGTGCCGATCGTGATGCACCTTCGGGGTAAAGAGAAAGGTCATAACAAAGCCGATTCTAATTCTCTTTAAATTTTTTACCACCGAGCTTTTTCTTGGTGGTGAAAAACTAGTCTCTTTGAAAGATCTCTAAGAGCTCTTCTCTTGTAAGCCCCTTCACTGCGTCGGCCGTATCTCTGCCCACGATCTCTTCCATGCGGCGTGCTTTTTTCTCGATAAGGTAGTGAATGCGATCCTCGATCGTGTCTTTCGTGACCAGCTTAAAGACTTGTACCCCGCGCTTTTGACCGATCCGATGAACCCGGTCAGTCGCTTGATTTTCCCGTGCCGCGTTCCACCAACGATCGTAGTGGATCACAACCGACGCCTCTGTCAAATCAATCCCTAAGCCCCCTGCCTTTAAGGAAGCAACAAACACCTTGCAGTCGGGATCATTTTGAAAACGGGCGATCTTCTCTCGGCGGTTGGTCGTAGACCCCCTGATGCCCGAAAAACCGATCCCCGCTTCCGTGAGATACGACTCGATAATGTCTAGCATTCCCAGATAATGGGAAAAAACTACGACCTTCTGCTCCGATCCGATCGCCTCTTCCAAAAGCTCTTTGAAAAGCTCCCACTTACCCGACTCGTAGTGCTTATAGTCTTCTGTCTTTTGAAGATAAAGAGCGGGATGATCGCAAATTTTTTTCAAGCCCGAAATTAAAGTGAAAATATGGATGTAAGGGATCTGCTTCATCTCATCCATAAGATCGGGAAGAATCAACTGTTTAGCTTGCAAGTAAAGCTTGTCATAAAGCGCTTTTTGCTCGTCGGCAAGGAATGTGTGAGCTACTTCTTCCGTCTTTTCGGGAAGGTCTTGTAAAACATCTCCCTTAGTGCGCCTAAGCAAAAACGGGTCGATCATGCGATGAAGAAGTGCTTTGACCTTCGAATTTTCTTCTCTTTCAATGGGGATTAAAAAACTTTCCTTAAACTCTTTTTCGGGGGGCATCAAAGCAGGAAGCGTGATATCAAAAAGGGACTTAAGTTCTCTTAAGTTATTTTCGATCGGTGTTCCGGTAAGCCCAAGTGTCATAGGGGCTTTAATCTCTTTTAAAGTCATCCACAGCTTCGACTGATGATTCTTGGCCGTCTGAATTTCATCATAGATCGAAACTTCAAAGTCATAAGCTTTAATTTTATCAATATCGCGCCGAAGCACTCCGTAGGAGGTCAAAAGCACATCTTCTTTAAAGTGTTCTAAACTCCGATCCAGGCCGTGATAAAAACGGACGCTGACATCGGGAAAAAATGCCGCTAACTTCTCTTCCCAGTGATATAAAACGGAAGTGGGACACACCACTAAAAAGCGCTTCTGTCGGTCCAAATTTTTAATGCCGGCCATAAGAGCCATTGCCTGATGAGTTTTACCTAAACCCATATCATCACAAAGTAGCCCTGAAAGCTTATTCGAATACAAAAACCAAAGCCATTTAAGCCCTGTTTCTTGATAAGGCCTTAAATAACTTTTAAGCCCATCTATATTTAAAGGAAGGTTCTTTTTAAAATCATCGGGGTTAAGATCGATATCCTCATAAGCTTTTAACTTATAAACTTCCATCAAAGAAAGTTTGGGATAGCCGCTCTCTTTGAAAAGGTCAAATAACCGTAAAAAACGTTTTTTCTTTAAGTCGATTCTTCCCGCATCGGAAAACAAAAAATTCCGCTTTTCTTTATAAGCTTTTTGGATTTCAGAAAAAGAAACTTGTCCCAGCTCTGAAGAAAAAAACAGCTCCTTATTATAGCTCATGACAAGCTCTTGGGGGGCTTTAAGCGCAGCATCCATTGTTTGGATAAACGGCATCAAACGAGAAAGTCCCTTATCGAAAAACTCCTTAAAATGCTTTTCGGAAATGATTTTTTCTTCTCTAAAGTCAAGGGGAAGAAAATGCTTTTCAGGAAGATGATAAAACCCTTCTCCCTCTACCCAAAGATACTCATCATAAAGCCGCGTTTTTTTCTCCTTGAACTCATCAATTAGCTCAAGGGTAGGATGGACCCGTATTTGCCCTCCGTCCAAAGTGATATCGACCATCCCCTTATCCACGGGGGACTGCTTCATAAAAAACCCGTGTACAAGTTTCAAATCCTCTTCTCTTTCCCTGATGTAAGAGGGCACTAATACGGCAGGAACTCTAAGACCACCTTGCACGCTAATCGCGTCTTTAAAGGAAGCTTTGGTAAAAAACCCTTCTCCCTCTACATAAATCAAAGCCCCAAACTCTTTCGGCTCCGCTTTAAAATCCCCCTTTAGCGTGCTTTTAAAAACAAGCGCGCCGGTGTCGTCCATCTGCCATTCGATAAAGGGCTCTAGCTCCTTTAAGTGAACTTTATACCCCTTGATCCCGGCTAAAAAGGCTTGGTGGGATAACACCCACTCGTAGACGGAGGGAGCTTTAACGATCTCTTCTTTGGGAAGATCCTGTGGAATCAGTGTCTTGAAAAAGCCCCTTTCAGGTAGATAGACCCAGTTGTGAAAGGTGTACGCTCCAGATTGCTTAAGATCGCCAGGCTCAAAAAGATAATGAAAAAAGTGAAGTCGATCTTTTTCATCAAAAGAAACCATCCCCTGTTTTTCATAAATGCCCTTATTGACAAGAGAGGAAAGCTCGTCTTGATAGCGATCTAAAAAAAGCTCGATTTTATCCCGGGGAACTCTATCAAGATCTAATAGAGGATCATGCTCTTTAAGAAAGAAACCCTCTTCCGTCCGATAAATCCATTTGCCTATCGAAACGCCCAAGATCTTTTGATCCTTAAAATCGGTTTGCTCCAAAACAAGCTCCCCATTTTTTGAGTCAAAAAAGACCTCTTGAATCAAATCCTTAAATCCCCCCCTTTTATTTTTTAAAAAGGGAATCAGATCTTCAAGGGCTTGTTCTGTTAGTTTAACACTAAAGGAAAAAAGGGGACATCTGACATGGATATCGAGCGGCAGTTTAGAAGCCCTTTCCTTAAAGTCGACCGTCACAAGCTCCCCCGATTCTTCAAACCAGAAAAGCTTTTTGAAGCAGTCGCTTAAAGGGGAGAGCTCAAACTTCAGTTGATCGGATAACGTATCATCCCGAATCGACCTAAGCTCTTTTTCCGACAAATCGGAAAATTTTAAAGAACTTTCCTCTTCCGGAATCGCCTCTTGAGCAAACGTCTCTTCCAAGAAGCGCTTCCCCTCTTCGTTTTCCGGCACGAATTTTGGGGGCTTGCCCATCTTAAAAAGCTGAAATCCCAAAGCTTGAAAAAAGCTCTCCCGATAGCGAACATGAAGCGGCTTGGAAGTTCCGTGATATATCCGCATGAGTCCGGCAGCTAAATGGGCGCAGCGATCCCCTTCTAACTCATCGGAGCATTGGCAAAAGCACTCTGCAACCTCTCCGGATGGGTTCAAGTGGATAAAAGCCCAAAAACTTTCCCTAGCTTCAGGATCTTCAACCAGGATCTGATACGTTCTTCGGGAAAACTCAAGCTGTTTTACCGCGCCGTTTTGAACCAGCATCTCCCCTGCCTTTCGAAACGGCTCTAAATCCTTAGGTAAAGGCGTTGAAGGGAGGGGATTCATAAGCTTTAAGTTTTCAAAGACTCCTTACAAAAGACCATGAGCGCAGGGTCTACAAACTTATCCCCTTGAGCTTGAGCGACTTCTTTATTCGTTACGGAACCTAGACAAACATTTAAGCCGTTGAAAAGGATATTGTCATCCTGAAGCGCTTTTTTCCACCCCTTATCAGCCAGCTGGATCGCAAAATCGGCCGTGACATTCGCAAGTGCTTCCGTAGCGGTTCTCGCAACCGTGCTCGGCATATTCGGAACACAATAATGAATCACGCCGTCTACTTCATAAATCGGCTGGTCGTGACTGGTCGGTCTTGACGTTTCGGCACAACCGCCCTGGTCAATTGCGATATCAATAAATACAGATCCTTTTTCCATAGAGGCAATCATTTTCTTGGTAATGACTTTAGCCGTTGCCTGTCCACGGCTATGAACCGATCCCACGACTAAGTCTGCCGTCTTAAGCGCGTTTTCTACCGCGGTTTCAGAAGCGTATAAGGTAGAGACTAAACCGTTAAATCGGTTTTCCAGCTCTTGAAGCCGTTTAATGCTTCGATCAAGGATAATGACTTCCGCTCCCAGCCCAATCGCCATACGAGCCGCTTCGGAACCGGCGATACCGCCGCCTACCACCACCACTTTACCCCGTCTTACGCCGGGAATGCCTCCTAAAAGCAGCCCTTTTCCCCCGTAATTTTTTTGCAGATACATCGCTCCAATCTGAACCGATAGTCTTCCCGCAATCTCGCTCATTGGAATTAAAATGGGAAGACGTCCATCGGGGCTATTCATCGTCTCAAAAGCGATGGCGACCACTTCTTTTTCTTTTAAAAGCTCGGTCTCTTTTTTTGTGGGAGCCAAATGCAAAAAGCAAAAGAGAATCTGCCCTTTTTTCATCAAAGGAAACTCTTCTTTCTGAGGCTCTTTCACCTTGATAATCATTTCCGCGTCCCAGAGCTTTTCCGGGGTATCTATAATCTTCGCTCCGGCTTCTTCAAACATCTCATCAGAGATATCCACCCCTTTTCCGGCATCCTTTTCCACCCAAACCTCATGCCCTCTTCGGCTAAGACTTCTGACCAAAGCGGGTGTGGCACCCACTCGGTACTCGCGGTTTTTTCTTTCTCTCGGGATACCTATGATCATACTAATGCTACTTCCTTTGGAGCGTGTTTCGCTTCCTTTTCAAACTCGACCCTGAGCAGTTTCGAGACCCCTTTTTCTTCCATCGAGACGCCGAAAAGACGATCTCCCATGCTCATGGTTCGTTTATTATGGGTAATAATGATAAATTGCGATCTTTCGACAAAGTGTTTGACCATCTCCGAAAAGCGGCCCACATTCGTGTCGTCAAGGGGAGCGTCGATCTCGTCAAGCAGGCAAAACGGTGCGGCTTTCACTTCAAAAAGGGAAAATAATAGCGCCATCGCCGTTAGGCACTTCTCTCCCCCGGAGAGCAAGTTAATCGAGCGCATCTGCTTGCCGGGGGGCTTTGCCACGATCTCGATACCCGCTTTTAACAAGTCTTCCGAGTCCGTAAGCTCCAAGTCGGCCTCTCCCCCCTGAAACAAGATGGAGAAGTTCTTTTTAAAGTTGGCTCTTACGCTATCGAACGTCTCTTTGAAGAGAGTCATACTTTGATTCGACAAATTGTGAATAATCGCTTCAAGCTCTTCTTTAGAAGACAATAGATCGCCAATCTCTTGTTCTAAGCTTGATGCGCGGGTTTTATGTTGATCCAGGGTTTCAGCGGCAGCTAAATTGATATCTTGATACCCTTCCAAAGCTTTTTTAATTCGCTTAACTTCCGCTTCCACTTGGGCAAGGGGAAGATCGGGCGCTTTCGGCTCAAACCCTTCCCACTTATCTTGAAATTCTTCAATGACTCCCTGAAGCTGGGTAGAGACTTCAATAAATTTCCCTTCCAAACTTTGCGCTTTTAAAAGCTTGTCTTTTGCGGCCTCATCGGCTTTAGAAAGCTCCTCTTCTTTTGCCTTAATTTCTTCTTTTTTCGCTTGAAGCGCTTTTTCGAATTCGGTTTTTTGGGTTTCAAGCACCCCTAAATCGCCGCCGTGGTCGCGGCTTAAAGAGGCCAAATCTTTGAACTTCGCATTCAAAAAAACCGCTTGCTCTTTGATCTCTTCTAGCTCCCTTTTAAGTTTTGTCTCTTTCGCTTGCCCTTCTTGGTCCTTAACCTCGATCAAATTCAGCGCGTATAAGATCTTTCTCGATTCATCGGCTTTAATATTAAAGGCGTTTTTCTCTTCTTTGAATACCGCGCTTTCGTGTTTGAAAGCGGCCTCTTCCTTTTGAAGTCTTAAGAAAAGCGCTTCTTTTTCGTTTGCGATCGCTTTTAAGGCACTTTCTTCGGCCTGATTTTTCTTGTCCAAAGAGGAAAGCTCTCTTTCTAAAAGCTTTTGCTCTTGAAGCCCTTTTTCTCGCTCCTCTTTTGAAACTTTTAGATGCGCTTGAAGCCGCTCTTCTTCGGAAAGGGCTTTTTGAAGTTGGTAGTTTTTATCGACAAGGCCCATCTCTAAAGCTCTTATCGCCTTATCTTTTTCCATGCGCTCTTCGTTCAAGCTTTGCCGCGCATTTCTTAAAGTCTCGAGCTCCGATTTTTTTAAGCCCGCTTCTTTTTCAAGCTTTTGGATCTTTTCAGAGAGTTTTTTTAGCTCCGCTTCTCTTAAGAAAAGGGACTGACTTTTTTTGGAAGGGCTAAAAACCACCCCCGAGCGGTCTTTAAAAAAGCCGTCTAAGGAAAAGGTTTCTTTATCGGCTTTAAGAAGCTCCTCTTTGTCTTTGGCAAGGTATTTGTCTTTTAAAAAGTGGTGCTGGACCGCCCCCTTTTTCACTTTGGAGTAAAGCGTGTTTTCGACTGCTTTTTTCTCTTTTTCTGAAACCCAGACCAAAGAAAAACCCAAAAGCTTTGATGTTTCGGCGAAAGCTAAAGCCTCTTTATAGTCTGACTCCGTTTCAGCGACAAGCGTGTCGCTATAGGGTCTTAAAACGGCATCGACGGCAGCTTCATACCCTGACTCGATCTCAAAAAACTCCCAAAGCCCCTTTAGCTTATTAAAAAGTTTCGACCCTTTTCGCTTGGCTTCTTTCAAGAGCGCTTTCGTGCCTTCTTGAGCACCTTCCATCTCTTCTTTCAGCTTTAACAGCGCTTTTTCTTTCGCCTGAAGTCCTAAAAGCTCATGGGAAAGGGTTTCATAGACAGCCTCGACACCCTCAAGGGAGGAGCGATTTTCACGAATTGTTAGCTCAAGCGCTTCAAACCGCTCTTTAGCCTGATCGACTTGATTCGAAGCTAAATCAAGCTCTTTTTTCTTGACCTCCGCCTCTTTTTCAACGGCTTTCAAGGCTTCTTTTAAACGGCTTGCTTCCTTTTCAAGCTGAATGCCCTTTTCCAGCAAGGTTTCGTAACGAACCGATTTTTGCTTCATCTCCGATGAGACGGCATGACTTTCCCGGGTCAGCTCAAGCAAGCGCTCTTGCACGTTTTCTAACTCTTTTCGAGTTAGCGTCGCTTTTTCTTCGGCTTTTAAAAGTTGACTCTCTTTTTCTTTTAGCTTTTGAGTTTCTTTTTCTAAGTTCTTTGACAGCTCTTTTTGACGGATTTCATACGCTTTTTGGTCTTCGGATCGAAGTTTTTTTTCCGCTTCTAAAGCTTCTTGCTCGGCCAGTATCTTCGCTTCCGCTTTTTCCCCTTCTTTCAGCCGCTCTTGTAAACTCTCTTGCTCTTTTTCTTTGACCTCTATGCTGGCCTTAAGCTCATAAAGGGTCTTTTCTTTGTCTCTTAAAATGAGGGCTTCTTTTTCTAGCGTCTCTCTTGAGCGCCTTAAGCTTTCTCTTTTTTCCCTAAGAGTTTGGTCTTCTTTTTGATTTTGCTCCTGAAGCTTATGCTTATCCGCTTCCAGTTTAGCTTTTTTGTCGGAAAGCTGATCTATTTTAAGCGATAAATAATCTCTTTCAAACGCTTCGCCTTTTGCTTTTAGGGATTTGTACTCATTAGCCTTCATCGCTTGGCCCGAAAGATGATCGATCTCTTTTTGGACTTCGTCGTGAATATCTTTTAAGCGGGAGCAGTTAAGCTCCACTTCCGAAAGCTTCCTTTCGGTCTCTCGTTTGTTAATCAAAAACTTTAAGATGCCCGCCGCCTCTTCAAAGATGACGCGTCTTTCGTTGGGACCCAGCTGGATGATCTGATCGATTTTCCCCTGTTCGATGATGGCGTACGCGTTTTTTCCGATGCCGACATCCATCAAAATCGACTGAACGTCTTTTAATCGGACGTTGTTGCCGTTGATCAGGTACTCCGATTCGCCGTCTCGGTGGTAACGACGGGTGATCTCCACTTCGTGATAAGGGACATGGACTCTCCCCTCGTTGTTGACGAAGGTTAAAGAAACTTCTGCCATCCCAAGCGGCTTTCGAAGAGAGCTTCCGGCAAAGATGACGTCTTGCATCTTGCCGCCCCGCATCGATTTTACCGACTGCTCCCCCATGACCCAGCGAAACGCGTCGGCAATATTTGACTTGCCGCATCCGTTGGGACCCACCACGATCGTGATCCCCTCGTGAAAATCCAGGGTGACTTTGTCGGCAAAAGACTTGAAACCCGAAATTTTAATCTTCTTCAGTCGCACTCTACCGTCCTACACTATATAATCCCCGAATCTTACTAAATATTCGCTTATAAAGAAAGCCGATCTCAAGTATACTGGCCCTTTCGAAAAAAGGACTTTTTCTATGTTGGATATCAAGCTAATCCGTGAAGACGCTAAAAGCGTGGAAAAAAAACTAAAAAGCAAAGACCCCTCTGTTGAGATTGGGCCTATTGTTGAGTTGGATGAAGCGATCCGAAAAATTAAATACCGTGTGGAAGAGCTTAAGTCCGAAAGAAATCAGGCCTCTCAAAAAATCGGAGAGATGAAGCGGAATAAAGAAGACGCTTCCGAAATGATGGAGCAAGTCAAGTCTCATGGAGAAACCATCAAAGAGCTTGATAACGAGCTGTTTGAAAAAGAGACAACTTTTAACGATCTCATGTCCCGCCTTCCCAACATTCCCTCGGACGAGATCAAGGTTTCGGGCGATCCTAAGGACAATGTCATCATCAAGGAAGTGGGTAAAAAGCCAACCTTTTCTTTCGACTTTAAAAACCATTTGGAACTCTCCGATAAGCATAATCTTTTTGACTTCAAGAGGGGCGCAAAAGTTTCCGGATCCGGCTGGCCCATTTATCGTGGGAAAGGAGCTCGTCTTGAGTGGGCGCTTTTAAATTACATGATCGACACCCACATCAAAAACGGGTTTGAACAAGTGATCGCTCCTATTTGCGTAAAAAGGGAGACAAGCTATTGGTCGGGTCAGCTGCCGAAGTTTGAGGATCAGCAATTTAAGATTACCGACGAAGACTACGATCTCTTCTTAATCCCCACAGCGGAAGTCTCTTTGAACGGCTTTCATGGCGACGAAATCTTAACGGATGAAGAGCTTCCGATAAAGTATATCGCCTACACCCCCTGCTTTAGAAGAGAAGCGGGCGCTGCCGGCAAAGGAGAGCGCGGCTTAATCCGCACGCACCAGTTTAACAAGGTGGAGATGTTTTGTTTCGCGAAGCCGGAAAACTCCGATAAAGTCTTCGATGATATGATGAAAAGCGCCGAAGAAATTTTAGCGGGTCTGGGACTCCATTATCGAAATGCGTTGTTAGTCACGGGTGACATGTCGTTTGGTTCTAAAAAGACAATTGACATCGAAGTGTGGCTGCCGGGGCAAGATCGTTATTATGAAGTCTCCAGCGTCTCCAACTGCGGCGACTTTCAGGCGCGCCGCTCCAACTGCCGCTATCGGGATCAGGACGGAAAACCGGCCTTCCTCCACACGCTGAACGGATCGGGCCTTGCGACAAGCCGCCTGATGGTTGCGCTCTTAGAGACCAACCAACAACCCGACGGCACCATCTTAATCCCCGAAGTCCTCCACCCCTACACCGGCTTCGACAGGATTTGATTTAAAGCCTTAGAAATTCTTTTGGAGTGCGGAGCCTTGGCTCCGCACTCCAAAAGAATTTCT
>JAGROB010000034.1 GCA_020440465.1 Chlamydiia bacterium | reverse complement strand
AGAAACTTTATGCCGTTAAAAGGTCCCAAACCAAACGAGTTATATCCCATCGAGGGGCATGACAAAACCGTTTTTTTGAAAAACATGATTACCAAAGAAAACATCCATGTCGGCGATTATACCTATTTTAACGACTGGAAAAATGGGCCTTCTAATTTTGAAGAGCACAACGTGATCTACAACTACGATACCGAGCGCGTTAAACTGGTTATCGGGAAGTTTGTTGCCATTGCCGCAGAAGCGAAATTTATGCTGACTGGCGATCATAAGTTAGAAGCGTTTACGACTTACCCCTTTCCGATATTCGGCAAAGGCTGGGAAGAAAGCTTCCAGATGGCCGACTTTCCCGTGAAAGGGGATATTGTGGTAGGTAACGATGTTTGGATAGGCTACGACGCCTTCATTCGCGGAGGCGTGACCATTGGAGACGGGGCGATAGTGGCCGCAAAATCGGTTGTAACCAAAGATGTTCCGCCCTATGCCATAGTTGCGGGCAACCCCGCAAGGGTTGTTAAAATGCGCTTTGATGAGGAAACTGTCAAGCGCCTGCTTGACATCGCCTGGTGGAATTGGGACATCGAAAAGATCAACCGGAATCTAAAGGCTTTAACTCAAGTTGACCTAAACCTCCTCGAGGCCGCCTGTTAAAAAGACAATTTTATTTAGCGTTAAGGGGGGAGAGTCGTCTCCTGTTGTCGGGATGACGGCGCCCCCTTGCGTGATATAGAATAAGATAACGGGTTCGCCCGCTTGGTTTTTTAGCTCCCAGTCTTCTAAAGTAAACTCGGAAGTGATAGTGGTCGTTTTAATAACAGCGCCCCTTGCTATTCTGTCCGCCAATACGGGATAGGTGAGTTTTTCGCCAAAAAGGGGGCGCCCTAAAAAGGACTCTTTAATTTTTTCTCCCTTGGGCGTCAGCTGATACAGCCGTTTTCCGTCAAAGTGGCTTCTTAAGTGGATGACGGCCATACTATTAATGTCATCGCTTTCCGTCATCGCCAGCCCTAAACTCATCTCTTCCATCTTTTCGGGAAAGTCCGTTTCAAAGGCTAAAAAGGTCCCTTGATAGACGGGAAGCTCTGATTGCTTGGACTGGACGACCTTCCAATAGTTCGTATCGATTAGCTGCACATCAAATCCGGCTTCTTTTAGTGCTAAACCCGCCTTTCGGGCAAAATCGTTGGCTCCAATGATAAGGATGCCGTTTTCTTGTGAAGAGGCAACTTTTAAAAACCGTGCCGCTAACGGAGTGAAAAGGCTGTAAAAAATCCCCGTGCCGCCAATAACAAAAAATGCCATGGGAGCTAAGTACTGCCCCTCTTCAAAGCCGGCTTTTTGCAGCTGAAATCCGAATAAAGATGCGATTAGGGCGGTGACGATCCCTCTGGGAGCAATAGAGCAAGCAAAAAGCGCTTGATTTTTTGGCAGCGAGTAAAAAGTTCCCGATAAAAATACCGAAAGGGGTCTTGAAATAAAGATAATAAATCCCACTAAAATTAAACTGGGTATTAAAACGGTCTTAAGCGCCGCTAAATCGGTTACCCCCGTTAAAAGAATGAATAAGAAGGGGATAAGAATTAAGCTTAAAGTCTCTTTAAAATCGGCAATCGATCCGATATGCACTTTTTTCTGATTGGCAAGCAAGATTCCCGCCACCGTTACCGATAAAAGACCCGAGTCCGCTTGAAGAAAATTAGAGAGCACGAAAAGGATTAGGATCACCATCAGTGCAACCGGGCTATGAAGCTCCTTTGGAATCCAGTATCGCCCTAAAAGATAATAGAGCGCTGCCGCTCCAAGACCCCCAAAAATGGTTCCGATGACGAGTGCCATCCCCATGTGATAGCCCATTTCTCCCAGCACTTTTAAGTCGGGTTGGAGCAAGATCGACTCGAAGATCACAACTGCGATGATCGCACCGATCGGGTCAACCATGATCCCTTCCCACTTAAGAATGGATCGGATCGGCTGTTTAACATGTAACGCTTTTAAGATAGGGATGATGACGGTGGGGCCGGTGATGATTAAAACGGCGCTTTCCAGCAAAGAGAATGAAAAAGAGTATCCAAGAGCATAGTATAGAAAGGCAAAAACTAAAAAAAGCCCCGCTAAGACCCCAAGGGTTACCAAATTTCGAATAACGTGGTAGACGTCTTTGATGTGCCGAATCTGAAGGGTAAGCCCCCCTTCGAATAAAATGATTGCGATGGCAAAAGAAGTGAAGGGGATAAGCAAGCTCCCCATTGTCTGTTCCGGGCTGATCCATCCAAAGACAGGCCCCGCCAATATCCCGGTTAAAAGAAGTAAGAGAATGGAGGGAATTTTTAACAGGGCGCTGATCCATTGAGCCATGACACCCAGGGAAAGGATCAGTGTTAAGGACAGCATTAGCTCAGAGGCGCTCATATATGATCTTTCAAAGAATTAACTTTTTTTGTTAAAATACTCTTTTTTAATCTAAAAGGTCAAAGTTATGTTAAAGAAAATTTTAGTTTTGGTTCTTGTTGCTTCTTCTCTTACTGCTCAGCTTCCAAGTGAGTTTTACGTTAAAGAGCGGATCCGTTCTTTGACAACAACGTTTGACATCGAGTCCAAAGAAGAGGTTTTAGGGACAGTACATCGTAAAATCTTTTCTTTGATGCCCGAATACCACCTTAAAGATCCGAAGGGATGTATGTTGGCCAAAGCCAGGATGCGTTTTTGGAGTTTGATCACCGTCTTCGATGTGGTGGATGAAAATGACTTTCCCATCGGTTCAGTAAATGAGCAGTTTTCTTGGTTTTTGCCCTCCTTTAGCATTGTTTCGGCAGATGCTAAAAAGCTGGCCAACGCCGATCTAAACTTCTGGGGGACAAAGTGGACGCTAAAAGATCCCGTAACCGACCGCGATATCGCGGTTTTATCCCGCGCTTTTTTCCGACTTAAGAATAACTGGACCGTAAAAATTGTGGATGAAAGCAAATTTCATGCGAAACACATCCATCCGCAGCTTTTGATGACGCTCATGGCCTTTCAGGTGGACCGAGAGTATTGGGAGGCATTAAGCCGCAATCACAACGAAAAAAGCCAGGTGAGCTTTAAAGACGTCAAAGCGGGGATGAATCAAGCTTTTCAAAAGCGCTTAGAGCCTTATCGTTTAGAGCTATCCGAAGTGGAGCCGACAGAAGAGGACTATTTATTTGTGGAAGCGTACCCCGAAACGTTTCAAGGCATAAGCGGCGATAAGCTGGCCGAAGTACTCATCGACGAGCTAAAGGCCGATCATCTGACTGAGGGGCAGAAAGCCGCCCTTTTCATCATGCTTGAGGACAAGTTTCTTAGAAGCTAGCTTCTGGTTGTAAAAGAAAGTTTTTGCTAGAGTGACCCTTTTTAAAAGGAGTCACTTCATGAGCAAAGATTACAAAGAAATTACCGCAGAAATTACCTCCGGCATGTCAAAGCTGAGAAAAAGTTTGCCGGAAGTTATGGAAGGTTTCGGCAAGCTTTCTATGGGAGCCACAAAATCGGGGGCATTATCGACCAAAACCAAAGAGCTTATCGCTTTGGCTATTGGAGTCTCAAAGCAATGCGACGGATGCATTGGATTTCATTTAAAAGCGCTTATCAAAGAAGGGGCGACAAGAGAAGAGGTTGAAGAGGCGCTCGGGATGGCTGTGTATATGGGCGGGGGACCTGCTTTGATGTACGCTGCGGAAGCAATAGAAGGCTACGATAAGCTAACTCAGTGAAGCCCTTTATTTTTTCTTTTAACTTTCTAAACTCAGATGGCAAGCTCTGATGAGGTCGATTGGAAATTCTTTTGTCCAATTAAACATGCTTTGAGCTTAGAAAAATTAACAATATTCTGCTATTATCTTGCTTATGACAGATCAATATTCAGCCCTTCCAGATCCCAAAACTCCCCATAGAGCCCACCCGTGGCACGGGGTTTCCGCAGGGGAGCATGCTCCGGAGCAAGTTAACTGCTACATAGAGATTGTTCCGACCGATACGGTCAAATATGAACTTGACAAAGAGACAGGCTTGTTGAAAGTCGATCGCCCGCAGAAATTTTCGAGCCTATGCCCCACCCTTTACGGCTTTATCCCGCAGACGTATTGCGGTCACTTGGTGGCTGAGCACTGCATGGAAAAAACTAAGCTTAAAGGGATTGATGGCGACCATGATCCGATGGATATCTGCGTCCTCACCGAGAAAACGATTCCCAGGGGCGATATCTTGCTTTCCGCGATACCGATCGGCGGCTTCCGCATGATCGACGGAAACGAAGCGGACGATAAGATCATTGCCGTGATGACAGGGGACTTTGTTTATGGACAGTATAAGGATGTCTCGGAGCTCCCATCACACGTGGTCGCCCGACTTAAGCATTACTTTGTCACTTACAAAGAAGCACCCAACGAGTCGTCTCATCAAGTGAAGATCACGCATACCTATGGCCACGAGGAGGCGTATGAAGTGATCCGCCGCTCCCAAAAAGACTATCAAACGCTCATGTCATGACCCCGGCGGCTCTTACAAGACGGCAGTTGGGCATGCCCTTTAATCAAAATAAAAGGTTAAATTAAATCTTTTTTGAAATGGGTTTTTAGGATAAACTGCCTCCATGAATCCGACTGAGATTACCCGCGATAGCTACAATGCTACGGCCCAAGAATATCAGGCTCAAACCAACAAAATACCTACCGAAGATAAAGCACAAGACTTCTTAAGGTATTTATGGCCGGGGCAAAGAATTCTGGATTTGGGGTGCGGTCCCGGCAGGGATTTAAAATACTTTGACTCGAAGGGGTATGAGGTTACGGGTGTCGATATTTCCGATGAGATGATCGCGCTGGCTAGAAGGGTCATTCCCAAGGCCAAGTTGATGGTTTCCGGAATCGAAGAGGTGGAGCTAGAGGAAAATAGCTTCCATGCGGTTTGGGCGTCCGCGTCCCTTTTACATGTGCCGAAAGATAAAATGGGCGCTGTTTTGGATAAAATTCATCGTTGCTTAACCCATGCCGGCGTTTTTTATGTCTCCATGAAAAAAGGGGAGGGGGAAGAGGTTTTAAAAGATGAGCCCCATCAAGAGGTGAAAAAGTTTTGGAACTATGTAACGGAAGAGGAACTTGAAAGTCTACTTAAGGCACATCGCTTTGAGATTATTCGATCTACGACCTACGATAAATCGACCGACTACCAAACCCATCCCTGGATCGCCGTCCTCGCCCGCGCCCAAAAGTCTTAAGCTACAAATCCAAGCCATCGATCAGCTCTTCGAAGCCGGTGTAGTGAATCTCGTTTATCCCCACGTCTTTTGCTCCCTTCACATTCACTAAACTATCGTCAATAAACAAAATCTCTTCCGGCTTGACCCCTAACTTTTTGATAAGCGCGAAATACACCTTTGAACTTGGTTTCGTGGCTCCAATCTCGTACGAAAACATCACGGGATCAAACAGCTTAATAAACTCCTCTTGCTTGACCTTTTCCGCTGCCCGCTTCGACAAATTCGACAATATCCCGACCCGATATCCGGCTCCTTTCAACTGCTTTACCAGGTCTAAAACCCTCTCATCGGCCTGAATCATCGGGCTTAATTCCCCCACAACGCCTAAATAATCGAACACGACGGCTTTAACCCCGTCTGCTTGTAAGCCCATCGTACACATCACCATTAAAATTAAACGAATCATCTTGCTTCAATACTCTACCTTAATCTAAGATATCCGTCTAAACACCGAGGGTGCCGGGTTATTAACCGGCTGAGAAAATACCTCTTAACCTGATCCGGGTCATGCCGG
>JAGROB010000033.1:17630-20826 GCA_020440465.1 Chlamydiia bacterium | reverse complement strand
GATCAAGGATAACATTCATATCAAAGGCGATTTGACCACCTGCGCCTCTAAGTTTTTAGCCAATTATAAAGCGCCTTTCGACGCTACGGTGATCGAACTCTTAAGAAAAGAGGACGCTATCTTTATCGGCAAAACGAATTTAGATGAGTTTGCCATGGGCTCTTCCACAGAGAACTCTGCGTTTCAAAAGACGGCCAACCCGATCGACTTGAAACTGACCCCGGGGGGCTCTTCAGGCGGCTCCGCGGCGGCTGTCGCCGGGTTGATGGCTCCCTTATCGCTTGGCTCCGACACCGGTGGCTCGATTCGTCAGCCAGCCAGCTTCTGCGGATTAGTCGGGTTTAAGCCCACCTACGGAAGGGTTTCTCGCTACGGGCTTGTGGCCTTCGGCTCGTCGCTTGATCAGATCGGTCCCTTTGCCAGATCGGCAAAAGACGCGGCGCTCATGATGGAAATTTTGGGTCGCCCCTGTGAAAAAGACTCCACCTCCCTTCCCAAACCGGAAGAAGAGATGCTCTCTTCTTTCGACGGTAATATCCAAGGAATGAAAATTGGCGTGCCTTGGGAATTTTTAGATGGCCTTGCGGAGGAGCCGAAAAAGGTCTTTATGGCAGCTTTAGAGCGTTTTAAGTCGATGGGGTGCGAGATTGTCGATGTCGATTTAAGCATCTTGAAATACTCGCTTGCAACGTACTATATCGTCTCCAGCGCCGAAGCTTCGACTAACCTAGCCCGCTTTGACGGCATCCGCTATGGCATCCGATCGGAAAAAGCAAAAACGCTCGATGAAGTGTACGACCTTTCAAGAGAAGAAGGTTTTGGACCCGAAGTGAAGCGGCGAATCATGTTGGGGACGTTTGTTCTTTCCAAGGGGTATCAAGACGCTTATTACTCCAAGGCGCAAAAAGTGCGCGCGCTTATGGTTCAAAAATACGCCGAAGCTTTTGAAAAGTGCGACCTTGTTGCCACCCCCACGTCCCCTTTCGCGGCGTTTGAAATCGGCTCGGTAAAAGATCCTTTGCAGATGTACTTAGAAGACATCTATACGATTTCGATTAACTTAGCGGGGCTTCCCGCCGTTTCGATCCCCTCCGGTAAAACGGAAAAGGGGCTTCCTTTAGGCTTGCAACTTATCGGCCCGCAGATGGAAGACAAAAGAGTCCTAAAAACCGCTGACGCATTTGAAAAAGGAGCTTCATAGTATGTACGGAGATTGGGAGCCGGTTATCGGCTTAGAAATTCACTGTGAGCTTAACACCAAGTCCAAACTTTTTTCTTCCGCGCCCAACCGTTTTGGCGATGAGCCGAATACAAATATCTCCGAAGTGTGTACGGGGCAGCCGGGAGCGCTTCCTGTATTGAACAAAGAAGCGGTAAAAAAGGCGACTCAGTTTGGGCTTGCCATTTCAGGTGAAGTGCAGCTTTTTTCCAAGTTCGACCGAAAATCATACTTTTACCCTGACTCTCCCCGAAATTTTCAGATCACGCAGTTCGATAAGCCCATTGTTTTAGGCGGAAGAGTTGTGGCGGAAGTAGACGGCCATGAAATGGAGTTTCAGGTCAACCGCGTTCACATCGAAGACGACGCCGGGATGCTAAAACACTTTTCCGGGTTTGCGGGGGTCGACTACAACCGCGCGGGAGTTCCCTTGATCGAGATCGTATCGGAGCCGTGCATGCACTCCGGAAAAGAAGCCGCCGCCTACGCCAAAGCGATCAAAGCGATCTTGCAATATATCGACGCCTCCGACTGCAACATGGAAGAGGGCTCGCTTCGTTTCGACGCCAATATCTCCGTTCGGAAGAAGGGGGAAAAAACCCTTCGAAACAAGGTCGAAATCAAAAACATGAACTCGTTTTCCAATATGGAAATTGCTGTCGACTCCGAAATTCGCCGGCAGATTAAAGAGTATACCGACGATCCCGACCACGAGATTCATCAAGCGACTTTCCGCTACGACCCCGAAAGAAAAGAGACGGTGATGATGCGGTCTAAGGAACGAGCGGAAGACTACCGCTATTTCCCCGAGCCCGATCTTCCCCCGATTCTTTTAACGGAGGAGTACGTCGAAGAGATCCATCAATCCCTTCCGGAGCTTCCTCTGGCTCGTGAAAGACGCTATGTCAATACGTTAAAGTTGCCGGCGGAAACGGCTTTTTCATTGGTTTATGACAAGCCCCTGGCAGATTATTTCGAGCTGGCGTTGGACTTTACTCCCCACTCTCAGATGCTGGCCAACTGGCTTATCGTAGAATTTCCGGGCCGCTTTAAAGATACGGGCAAGTCGATCCTTACCTCCGGTATTGCGGCAGAACATGTTGCCAAGCTCATCAACTTGATTCAAGAAGGAACGATTACGGGAAGAATCGCCAAGTCCGTGGCCGATGATATGGTGAAAAATCCCGGTAAAAATCCGCAAGAAATTGTCGGGGAAAACCCCGACTACAAGCCAATGGACGATGTCGAGGCTTTAGAAAAAATTGTTGACGATGTGCTCCGAAATAACCCCCAGTCAATTGAGGACTTCAAATCGGGTCGGGAAAAAGCGTTTGCCTTCCTTGTGGGACAGGTTATGAAACAGACACGGGGAAAAGCTTCACCCGAGATCGTCAACGACCTCATTAAAAAGAAAATTTAGAATCAAATCCGTTTGATTCTAAATTTTACTTGTCAAAACAACTCATTTTACTTCAAAAGTATCCCATAATAATGTATTATTAAGAGACCTTAAATGATAATAGTTAATATTATTGGAGATAATAAATGGTAGCAGCAGCACCCGCACCGGTCCCGCCTCAGACCTTTCAGTCTCTTTACTGGGATAGAAGCAAAGAGTCGTTGAAAGACACGGTGTATAAAGTTTTTGTTGTCGCAAGAGAGGCTCTTATTACGGTTGCCACGATTGGACTATTCCTATTCAACCCTACCCTATTTTTACCCTTTTTCTTTGCGGGGATTCTTCTGAGAGATCCCTTAAATATAGCGTTTGATCATTTACATAAATTGAGTACTATATCGCTTATATTAACGGGAATTATTGTCTTCGTGGGAGCCATTTTAGCCTTTCCCGCCTCCGGTTGGGTCGCCTGCGCTCTTGTGGCTCTTTGGGCCGGCAAACGATGTGCCGACCTCGGCCACATCTACCACGGCAGCTGAGACAAATCTTTACTTCCTTTAAAAAAACTGCCCCTGCCT
>JAGROB010000033.1:12302-17621 GCA_020440465.1 Chlamydiia bacterium | reverse complement strand
AAGGCCGAAGGCCTTAAATATGAAAGCCTAGGGCAACGCCCTAGGCTTTCATATTTAAGGCCTTCGGCCTTTTGGGCAGGGGCAGGGGCAGGGGCAGGTTATTGTCTGGGATGGCATTTGTGAAAAGCGCTCACGATGCCGGTTTGGCTCACGTGGGTGTAGCGCTCTGTGGAAGTGATGCTGGCATGCCCTAGCATCTCTTGGATAATGCGTAAATCGGCCCCATGATCCAATAAGTGTGTGGCAAAAGAGTGTCGCAAAGTATGCGGGGAAATCGATTTTTTGATTCCCGCTTTTTTGGCCCACGTTTTTACCTGCCGCCACACTTCGACACGGCTCATCGGCTTCCCTTTTTCCGTTAAAAACAAGAAGGGATTTTTTTCGCTATCAAATTGGTCTCGATAGTTTGAAAGCCAAAAGTCGATCGCTTGAATTGCCGGTTTACCCACGGGGACAACCCGCTCTTTTCTTCCCTTCCCCATCACTTTTACGAACGTGTCGTCCACGTCGTTAATCTTGATCTGAATAAGCTCGCTAACCCGAAGTCCGCTGGAATATAAAAGCTCGAAAATCGCCCTATCTCTTGCACCTACATAACTTTCTTTCGGGGGCGTGTCTAAAAGCTTTTCCATCTCTTCTTCAGACAGAATATCGGGAATAAGCTGCCAAAGTTTTGGGCCCTGTAAGAGTTTGACCTCGTTCACCGCGATCAACCCCTCTCGCTTTAAAAACTTGTAGTAAACTTTCAAAGAAATAAGCGCGCGGCTTAAAGAAGAGGACTTATACCCCTTCTCCTTCAAGGAAGCCAAGAAGGGCTCGATTTCGAGACCCGATTGGATATATTTTTCGACATCGCTTCTATACGCTTGAAGGGTATTTAAGCTTACCCCTTTTTCAGACGCAAGATAAGCGGTAAAATCCTCTAGAGGGTTAGTCATAACTTTTGAGCTAAAAGCTCTTGCAGGGGAAGATCGTCTCTTGTCAGCTTCACCTTTGGAACTAAAATCGCCTCTTCCGTCTCGATGACCTCAAACAGGTGATTGCCTTCCAGCATACCCCGCTCCGCCAAAGCGCGCTTACGCTTTAAAAAAAGGGCTAAAAGATAGGCTTGTTTTTGCGATTGTTCCTCTGTGCTTTCAAGCAACTGTTCCAAAAGCTCAAACCAACCCTCTATTTTATCCTCTCTTTTATCTTTAGCCGTTTTTTTAGGCACTTCTCCCTTCCAGGATATCGAGCCGGGACTCGGGGACTCTTCCTTCCAGCACGCTTCACAAAAATCTTCTCTTTCATAGCGCCCCTCTTTTAGGGGAATAAGACGGGAAAAATAGGGAGTTCCGGCGTGGAAAGGGCTTTCATCTCTTGCACACTTTCTGGCTCTTCTGGGTATCTCTACAATTATCATTCGATAGAATCAAGTTGGGTAAGGTAAGCTTCTTCTTGGGGAGACGCTTCGACTTTTCCCTTAGCTCCCCGTCTTTGCCGGAAAAGATCAATGAATCGATTCGCCAAGACTTTTCCCAGCTGAACACCCTCCTGGTCAAAGGAGTTAATATTCCACACGAAACCCTGAAACGCCGTTTTATGCTCATAATAAGCAAAAAGCGCTCCCACGGCATGTGGAGTCAATTCTTTAGCTAAAAGGATATGGGACGGCCGATTTCCGGGAAAGCTTTTGTTGGGGTTATCATTTGTCTGTCCCTCCGCCAAGGCTAAAGCTTGCGCAAACATATTCGACAAAAGCTTTTCTTGGGAGCTGGAATCATTTTGAAGCCTGTCCCTTTTAAGTTGCGATTCCTTAAACCCGATGAACTCAATCGGCACGGTATCTGTTCCCTGGTGAATCATCTGGAAGAAGGAGTGCTGCGCATTTGTTCCCGGCTCTCCCCAATAAATGGGAGAGGTTCTAAAGCCCACGTCTTTGCCGCGCCGGTCGGTCCTTTTACCGTTTGACTCCATCTCTACTTGCTGCACATGAGCCGGCCAACGTGAAAGAGCTTGGGAGTAAGGAACGATAGCAAGGGTTGGGTACTTTAGAAAATTAGAGTTCCAAATCGAAAGCATTGCGCCTAAAAGGGGGAGATTTTCAGTAATATCGTGATTTAAAGCGGCTCTATCCATGCTGTGAGCCCCTTTCAGAAACTCCCAGTAAGTGGAAAAACCGCACGCGAAAACGACGATCACTCCCCCGGAAGCTGCGGTGGAGCAAAATCTTCCGCCTACCCAGTCCCAAATGTAGAAACACTCTCGGTATCTCTTTTTATCATCTAAGGGACTGCCCTCTCCCGTAACTGAAATAAATTGGTTTTTAGCCTCAATCTCATGCTCTTTAAACCAATCCCTAACAAACTCCTCGTTCGTGAGTGTCTCCAAAGTGGATCCCGTTTTAGATACGACAAGAGCCAGGGTTTTCGCGGGATCAAGCCGGCTTAAAACAGATTGGGCATTGTCGGGATCGACGTTGCTGATAAAGTGAACCTGCTTACCTTTTTTCTGATACGCCTTTAAGGCTAAATAAATCGCCTCCGGCCCCAGTTGAGAGCCCCCGATCCCTACCACCACTAAATGCTCAAACGACTCCATTTCAGCTTCAAAAGCTTTCATCTTGTCGACTTCGGCTTTAGCCATTTGAGTCGCTTCTTTTGCCGTTTTCGCCTCGTTCGGATGATCGAAAAAGTCCCTTAAAGCCGTATGGAGGACAGCGCGGTTTTCAGACGGAAAGCCCTCGATAAAGTTCATCGTCTGCCCGCTTTGCATTTTTTCCATTTGGGCAAAGACTTTAGCCTCTTGAGCCAGCCTCTGAAGTGCCGCAATGACATCATCGGTCACTCGCTCCGTGGCAAAAAGACATTTAAAGCCGGCTGACTCCCCTTGAAATTTTCTGATTCTTTCGGGAGATAAAACGCCCGCTTGCGTCAAATCTATTGGGGATTGAGCTAAGTTTTTTAGCGTCTGGTACGCTGAAAATTCGGTAAATTTTTCTAAGGTTTGCATACCCTAACGATGAGGAAAGGCCATTTGTCTGTCAAACTGGATCTCTTCTTCCAATCCGATTTTTTCTCCCAATGAAATGACTCCTCCCCCGGCGGCCTGAAACCCTTTAAGCTTTCTAATCGATTCATTATCAAGGTACTTTGGATCAACCAACAGATAGTTCAGCCCATGCCAGTCGGCAATAAGATACGCCTCTTCGATCGCTCTAAGATCGACACCTCTTTTCATAAGCGCTTCAAAATCAGCGTCTTTGTCGGATGGGAGCAAAAATCCCACCGTAGCATCCATAGAGTTTAAAGGGGGTAAGTTGTCATCCACCAAAACTTTAAACTGGTGGTAATACACCTTTGAACTTTTACGAGCGATATTAAGCGGTGTTTCCCCGTTTGTCTGAAACCTTAAAGATATGGGATTGTCCACACTGACTTTTGCCGCTAAGCGATTAAGGGTTTGGCTAAACGTTTCGGGACTTTCCGGAAAAGTGCCTTTGTAAAAGCAAACTTCTTCGATATAATCTTGAAGCTCAGGGACTAACACTTCAAAAAAATGGTCTAAAGCCAAAGCAGCTGCAGGGATTTCGTGGGGATTTAAGCGTTCAAGTCCAAAATCTAGATAAAAACGAACGGGCTCACCCCTCGCGATATGTTGAAGCGCCTCTATTCTCCCCCCTTTAAAATCAAGAAGCGAGCTTGGCTTGCAGTCGAGTGTAATCATAGCTTAGAAAACGAGTGATAACGGATCTGTTTTCCCTTGCTTCTCCAAAGCTCATCGAACCAAGAAGAGCCGTAGCCGTCTTGATCCACCTGATAAAAGGGAGCGGGAAAATCAGATTTAAAACCGGTATGTCCCTGCATTACGGCAATCATCCAGTTGGAGTAGTCGGGGTCATCTGTAACCAGATTCACTTTTCCGTCATCGCCAAGGATACGGTAGAGCTCCGAGACAAAGGGAGGCTGAATAATCCGGTTTTTAATGTGCCGTTTTTTGGGCCAAGGATCGGGGAAGTTAATAAAGGCCTCTGCCACTGTACCATGGGAAAAAAAGTGCGCAGAGACCTTTTTCCCCTCTCCACAGACGGCGATCAGGTTATCCAGCCCTTCGTTTTTTAACTTTGACCAGATTTTTCTGACGCGGACGAATTTTTTTTCGATCGCAATCCAATTGAATTGGGGAAAATTTTTAGCTCTTTCAACAATCCAGTGGCCGTTTCCGCTGCAATATTCGACCATCAAAGGTTTATCGGAGCCGAAAAGCCCACTCCACCCGGGGAATTTAAACTCCGAGACTTTGTCATAGTGTTCCGGGACATAAAGGACTCTATCTTCGTAGCAGACACGTCTTTCATCCCAGGTAAAGGGAGATTTTAAATCGTCAGGTTTCATCTTTTGAAATTTTCGTAAATAGTATAGTATTATACCTTAAAAAAGGAAAAAGTCAATGACCTCAAGAAACGACCCTTGCTGGTGCGGCAGCGGAAAAAAATGGAAAAAGTGCCATTTTCCCACACCACCGGCAGAAGATATCAGGGGAAAATACCAAAAACAGTATGGGATTTTAGTCAAAACCCCGGATGAAATCAAAGGGATTAGACGCGCCTGCCAAACGGCAAAAAATATTTTGAATGAACTTTGCAAGGCGGCAAAAGAAGGGGTAACCACTCTTGAGCTAGATGAGCTGGCTCAAAAACTGCACAAAAAAGCAGGCGCAAGAGCCGCTCCCCTTCACTATGGATACCCTCCCTTTCCGAAAAGCATTTGCACTTCTATTAATGAAGTGATCTGTCACGGCATTCCCGAAAACCGCCCTTTGAAAAACGGCGATATCATAAATATCGATGTGACTGCTATCGTCGATGGCTTTTATGGCGACTTAAGTCGGATGGTCATGATCGGGGAGGTATCGGAAGATAAAAAACTTGTAGTTGAAGTTTCAAAAGAATGCTTAGATCGAGCAATTAAAATCTTAAAACCGGGATTGCCCTTAAAAGCAATCGGCGATGCCATTACCGACTATGCAGAGTCGATGGGATGTTCGGTTGTCCATCAGTTCGTGGGCCACGGCGTCGGCGTCGACTTCCACGAGCCGCCCCAAGTCCCCCACCATCGAAACCAGCTCAATATTCCCCTTGCCGCCGGCATGACCTTCACGATCGAGCCGATGATCAACGCGGGCTCCCCCAACGGCATCATCGATCCTTCCGACAAGTGGACTGCCCGCACCGAAGACGGCAAACCATCCGCCCAGTGGGAGCACACGCTGCTCATCACCGACACCGGCGTCGAAGTGCTGACGGGTTAGTGGACAAGTGGACAGCAAGCGAATGGACAA
>JAGROB010000033.1:12144-12290 GCA_020440465.1 Chlamydiia bacterium | reverse complement strand
GAATGGACAAATGGACAGGAATGGACAACAACAGAATGGACAGCCGCAGAATGGACAACTACAAAATGGACATTGGTTTCAGATCTTTATTCAAGACAGAATTAAATTTTAACCCAGTTAATTTTTTGAAGACATTTTAGTCCATT
>JAGROB010000033.1:0-12057 GCA_020440465.1 Chlamydiia bacterium | reverse complement strand
TCCATTCCCGTCCATTTGTCCACTCAGTCCATTTTAACTAGCGCTTCCAGCTTTTCGATCTCTTGTTCCTGGTCGTCGATTTTTTTGTAGAGGCTCTCAAGCTCTTGGGTTAAGACTTTAAGCTCCGGAGCGGGTTCCGATTCCAGCTCGGTCAGGGCAATTTTTAGCGTTGCCGCTTCTTCTTGATAGGTAAAAAGATCCTTTCTTGCCTGGTCAAGCTGACTCGACTTCATCTCGAACTGCTCTCTTAGCTGCCGATGCATGCCCCACAGGCGGCGCCACTCTGACTCCGACTTGGGGGGCTCTTCAGGCGCCGGCTCCGGTTTAAACTCGGGAGCAGGTTTCGCTTTTTCCGCTTTTAGCTCCGTTTGAGATTGCTCAAGCTCCATTTGAACTTGCTCAAGCTCCGCTTGAATGCGGCTAACCGTGTTTTCAAACAGATCTTTTTCCCGCTCCAACCGTTCAATTAGCGGATACAGCTCTTCTAATTTGGACGTTTCGAGCTTCTTTTCCCGCTCGAATCTCTCGGCTTTATCTTGCCACGCTTTTAAGGAAAGCTCCCGATCGTGAAAGGCTTTTTCAAGCGCTTTTTTTTCTTCGGACAGCTTAGAAAATTGCGCTTCTAACGACTTTAGCTTTGATGTCTCCGATACCAACTCCACACGAGAAAGCTCTAACACCTTCTCTTGCGACTTTAACGCTTCTTGAACCTCGAAGATTTTTTCCTCTTTTTCCTTAAAACTGTCAAAAAGAGCGTCTTTAACATCGGAAAACTTCTCCTGAACGTCCTCTAAAGTCAGTAAAGTGATCACATACGATAAGGCCACCGTAAAAACCGCTCCAAAGAACCAAAGCGATCCCGCATCGGAAAAAAGCATGCGATAAACAACCAAAGCACTCAATAGCACGAGGGAGCTTAAAAGCCCTTTTAAACGAAAAAAAGCTGTTAACCCCATCCCTAAAACCATCACAAACGGGGCTAAGAAAAAGTTTTCAGGAGTTTTAAGAATCAGCAAGCTCAAAGAGCCCATTAAGCTTATAGGACCCAAGAGAAGCCGAAAAAAAAGTCCTCTCTCGGCCGTTGTCGTCGTGTTAGATGTCATAGTTAAATTATCTTACGGAATCGTCTAAGAAATATCAACTGATCTCATCCGTAAGATAGGCCTGCGCATCGGAAAGAAG
The DNA here is from genome assembly GCA_020440465.1 of Chlamydiia bacterium. Lineage (GTDB taxonomy): Bacteria > Chlamydiota > Chlamydiia > Chlamydiales > Parachlamydiaceae > JAGROB01. The sequence continues at coordinate 10,875 of JAGROB010000033.1, read as the reverse complement.
ACAAGAAGCTAATACCGGATCGTCCGAGCTGTAACTCATTTCGACAGCCAAAGAGCCATCGAAGCCCTCTTCACAAGTGATCAAAATATATGACCCCTTTTTCCCCTTAAAGCGCTCTTCGAGCTCTTGATGTAGCGGTGATTTCATTATCCAGAACGTTAAACGAATTGAAGATTAATCGCCAAAATCTTTCAACTATGGCAAGATTTGGACATGTCGATAAAAAATTTAAAAAAACTCGTCGAAATAAACTCCCACTCTTTTAACCCCAAGGGGTTAAAAGCTTGCGCCACCTTTTTAATGTCTTTATTCGACCCCCTGGGCGCTAAAAAAACCCAAAAAAAGGGCGTTATTTTTTACGAAATGAGAAAAAAAGCCCCCATTCAAATCGTTCTCGGGGGGCACTATGATACCGTTCATGCCGAAACCTCCTCTTTTCAAAAGCTCAAAGCGAGAGGAAGCGAGAAAATAATAGGGCCCGGAGCCGCCGACATGAAAGGGGGGCTTTTGGTTTTACTGGAAGCGCTTAAAAAATTTGAAGCGTCCCCATTTAAAGATCAGATCGGATGGAGACTCTATCTAAATCCCGACGAAGAAATAGGCTCCCCCAACTCGGGCTCTTTAATCCAGGCTTTTTGCAAGGGGGCTCTAGCGGCTTTTATCTTTGAGCCGGCTCTATCCGACGGAAGCTTAGTGTCCTCTCGAAAGGGATCGATGAATATTTTGATTCGATCGATCGGCAAAAGTGCTCACGCCGGAAGGGATCTTGAGCATGGGAAAAACGCTTTAGCTCCCCTGGCCCATCTCATCAAAGCGATCGACGGCACAAAGGGCTTAAACATCGCGGCCATGAACGGCGGCTCTTCTTTCAACACAGTTCCGGACGAGGGAATCTTAAAGCTGAACTATCGATCGGATCATGCCAAAGACTTTAATGCCTTCGAAAAGCGCTTAAAATCCCTTGTGAAAAAGTATGGACTTCAAATGGAGATTGTCTCTGAGCGCCCTCCCAAGCCATTCGACAAGAAAACGAAAAAGCTTTTTAAAGCGCTGAGATACCCCGTAAAGCTGAAAGCCTCCGGGGGGGTTACCGACGGTAATCTGATTGCGGCTTTGGGCATTCCGACGATAGACACTCTGGGAGTCATCGGAGGAAAGCTTCATACCGACGAGGAATACTTCGAAAAAGCAAGTTTTAAAGATCGCTCAGAGCTTTTTTACCAATTTCTAATACGCCTTGCGAAAAAAGAGGTGACTCTATGTTGAAAAGCGATGCTTTTTTTAAAGACCCCGATATCTTAAAAGCCCAAGAGCTGATTCAGGCCGCCTTACATCGACACCAAAAAGCCTTTAAAGGACCGAAACCTGCCGATGAAGCGCTCAAAGTCCCTTACGAAAAACTCCTGGATGAATTTAAATCCTTAAGAGGCGGCGCATTATGGTACCCGTACTTGGGTTCGGGCTTTGGAAAGGGCGCTTTGGTGGAATTATTGGACGGTAGCGTAAAGTACGATTTTATCGGAGGAATCGGCGTTCACTACTTTGGCCACTCTAACCCCCATGTGATAGATCATACAGTTCTGGGGGCACTCTCCGATACAGTAATGGAGGGGCATCTGCAACAAAACAAAGACGCGTTTGAACTCTCCAAGCTACTGACTACAGTTTCGGGATTTGACCATAGTTTTTTGAGCTCGTCCGGCGCTATGGCTAACGAAAACGCCCTTAAAATCGCCTTTCAAAGTAGAGCCCCTAAAAAAAGGGTCTTCGCTTTCGAAAAAGCGTTCTCGGGTAGAACGCTTGCTCTTGCGCAAATAACCGATAAACCCGCCTATAGAGTTGGCCTTCCGGAAACCCTTTTAGTCGATCACCTTCCCTTTTTCGATCCTTCCGATCCGGATGGGAGCACCCAAAAAACCTTAAACCGCATTGAAGCCTTACTGAAGCGCCACCCGAATGACTATGCCGTGGCGATGATTGAGCTCATTCAGGGAGAGGGAGGCTTTAGAGTTGCCGAAAAGGCTTTTTGGCATAGGGTTATCGACCTTATGCGCGCTCACGACATCGCGATTTTTATCGACGAGGTGCAATCGTTCGGAAGAACCCCTAAGCTTTTCGCCTTTCAACATTTTGGTCTTGAGGGTAAAGTCGATATCGTCTCGATCGGCAAACTCACACAAATCTGCGCCACCTTATTTACCAAAGAGATCGCCCCAAAACCGGGCCTATTAAGCCAAACTTTCACCGCCTCCGTCACGGCAATAAGAGCCGCAACCTGGGTCATTAAAGAGCTTACGGAAAAAGGATTTTATGGGGATACGGGTAGAATTCAAGCCATTCATAACCGCTTTAAAAGCCATTTTGAAAGACTTCAAAAAAACCATCCCGATAAAATTTCTGGACCCTGGGGCATCGGTGTGATGGTCGCGTTTACCTACAAGTCGGGCGATGCGGCCGAGACGACGGCTTTTGCAAGAAAGCTTTTCGACCATGGATTGATCACCTTTATTAACGGCTCTGACCCCACCCGCATTCGTATGCTCCCTCCCGCTTTAGTAGTGAGCGATCAAGATATCGACCACGCCATGGAGATTATTGCAACATGTATGTAATACGTCCCTTAAAAGAAAGTGACTTGAGCCTCCTTTTAAAATGTGCGAAAAAAGGGAAAGGGATGACTTCCCTTCCGAAAGACCCCTTTCAAATTAAAACCCAGCTCAAACTCTCTTTTTCTTCCTTCGCCTCAAAGGGAGTTCCACCTATGGGAGAGTACTACGGTTTTGTTTTGGAAAACAAGGAGAGAGGGGTTAAAGCGGGCGTTTCGGCCATTAAATCTACCGCAAAACTATTTAAAACCTTTCGCCATTACCGGGTAAAAGAGGATGGGCTTTACCCCGAAAGGGAAAATATTCATTCGTCCGAGCTTTGTTCGCTTTATTTGCTGCCCGAGTTCAGAAAGGAGGGGGTCGGCAAACTGCTTTCGCTTGCAAGGCTTCATTTTATCGCCGCTTTTCCTAAAAGATTCCAACAAGGAGTCATCGCCGAGCTAAGGGGATACTTTGATAAAGAGGGCTTTTGCCCCTTTTGGCAGGCCGTTGGGGGACAGCTGAGCTCACTTTCCTTCACTCAGGCGCTAAAACTCAACGCCGCCGGGGCGAGCGAAGCGGAAGCGTTTTATTTCACAAAACCCGCTTTATTTAAGGATCTGTCCGAAAATGCCAAAACCTACGCGGGAAAAACCCATCCCAACACAGCTCCGGCTAAAAGCATGCTGGAAGAAGCGGGCTTTAAATGGACCGGCCTTATCGACATCGTGGATGGGGGCCCCGTTATGTATACTAAGACTCAAGAGCTTAAGATCATGAGTGACTCAAAGCTTTATACCATGCTTGAAGAGCCGCTTGATAAAGGGGATTATCCGGTTAAAATCGTCTCGAATAATCGGCTTGACTTTCGGGCGGTGATGACTCAATTTGAGGTAGTGGGAGATACCATTCGACTCCCCTCAGATGCACAAAAAAACTTAAAAGTAAAACCTAACGACTTAGTAAGACTTTAATGTCCAACAATTTAAAAAACGCCACCAGCTATTTTGAGAAAGCCCAAAAAGGGTATCAGAAATGGTCTTTGACGCCTTTGGCTAAACGGGCAGAGCTTTTAGGCGCTTTTGCAAAAAGACTGGAGTCGGAAAAAGACGCCCTTGCAGAGACGATCAGTAAAGAAGTGCATAAACCCTTATGGGAGTCAAAAACCGAAGTTCAATCGGCGATCGGTAAAGTCCTGATTTCAATCGATGCCTTTAGAATACGCTGCCCGGAAAACATTCGCGCGCTGCCCCAGGGCAGATCGATTACAAGGCATAAACCCCATGGCGTCGCTTTAGTCTTAGGGCCGTTTAATTTCCCCGTGCATCTGCCCAACGGACACATTATCCCCACGCTTTTAGCAGGCAACAGTGTAATCTTTAAGCCCAGTGAATTGGGAAAAAAATCGGCAGAGCATTACATAAAAATCGCCCATGAAGCAGGGCTTCCCAAAGATGTTTTAGTGTTGGCGGACAGCTCTATCGAAGTGGCTCAAGCGCTACTTAACGAACCCATAAACCTTGTGCTCTTTACGGGAAGCTATAAAGTGGGAAAGGTGCTTTCTGAGCATTTTGCGAGCAAACCGGAAGTCATTTTAGCTCTTGAGATGGGGGGTAATAACCCCCTTGTGATCGGAGAGATTACTGATTTTCATGCCGCAAGCTACCAGACAATCCAATCGGCGTTTATCACCTCCGGCCAAAGATGCACTTGTGCAAGACGGCTCATTGTGATGGAAGGGTTGAGAGGAGAGGCGTTTTTAAAAGAGCTCATCCACATGACCCGGGGTATCAAGCTGGGTCATTGGGACGACAAACAAGAGCCCTTTATGGGTCCCTTAGTCTCCGAAAAAGCTGCCGATCATGTGGTTTCAAGTGTGGATGCTTTGATCCAAAAAGGAGCAAAACCGCTTTACCCCCTTTTAAGAGATAAAAATGATCTTAAGCTTTTATCTCCCGCGATTGTCGATGTAACGGGGATGGATAACCTGCCTGATGAAGAAATTTTCGGCCCCGTTTTACAAGTCATTCGCGTAAAAGATCTAAAACAGGCGATTCAAGTTGCCAATGATACCCGGTTTGGTCTATCCGCGGGGATCTTTTCCGACTCTCAGAGCGAGTATAAAATGTTTTTTGAGGGGGTTAAAGCGGGCGTTATCAATTGGAACACTCCACTAACAGGAGCAAGCTCATACGCTCCCTTCGGCGGCGTGGGATACTCCGGCAACGGGCGCCCGTCGGCACTTTATGCCGCCGACTACGCAGCCTATCCGGTGGCCTCCATCGAGTCGGCCACCGTAAAAATCCCCGGCAACTTACCCCCAGGACTTGAAGGAGTAAAACAGTGAGCGCATCGTTTGAGATTAATTTCGACGGCCTGGTTGGCCCCACTCATAATTACAGCGGCCTTTCATGGGGAAATGAAGCTTCAATCGGATATCAAAAGAAGACTTCTAACCCAAGAGAGGCAGCGCTTCAGGGGCTTCAGAAAATGAAATTTCTGATGGATTTGGGCGTCAAACAAGCGGTTTTGCCCCCTCACGAAAGACCCTTTATCCCGGCGCTAAAGCGGATGGGGTTTACCGGAACGCCGGAGGCTATCTTAGAGACGGCCAAAAGATACCAACCCTGGATTTTTCGCTATGTCTCCTCCGCTTCCCCTATGTGGGCGGCCAATGCGGCAAACGTCACCCCTTCGATCGACTCGGCGAATAAAAAGGTGCAGTTTACCCCTGCCAACCTCCACACAAAATTGCACCGCTCCTTTGAAGCCGAGACCACATCAAGGATTTTAAAAGCGATCTTTGAAAATCCGGTATTTTTTGACCATCATACCCCTTTAATCTCCCACGACATGTTCTCTGATGAAGGCGCTGCCAACCACATTCGTTTGGGCAAGTCGCACGGCGCTCCGGGGGTGCACTTATTTGTCTATGGAAACTCCCGGATTACGGACGATGAAATCGTTCCCCAAAAATATCCGGCAAGGCAAAGTAAAGAAGCGTCTCAAGCGATTATCGACCAGCATAAAATCTACCACAAACAAGTTGTCGTAGCTCAGCAAAACCCCAAAGCGATCGACGCGGGCGTTTTTCATAACGATGTGATTTCATTAGGAAATGAAACCCTTTTTCTTTTCCACGAAGAAAGTTTTATTGGAACCGATAACGTAGTCGATCAGCTTAAGCAAAAGCTCGAAACGGAATCCGATGCCGCCTTGCAGCCGATTAAAGTCTCGTCCGATCAAGTCTCTTTGGAACAGGCGGTAAAATCGTACCTATTTAACTCTCAGCTGGTAACGCTGCCCGATGGACTCATGACCATGATCGCGCCGGAGGAAAGTAAAAACATCCCCGAAGTTCAAGCGTTTTTACAAAATCTTGCCGAAGATAGTTCCAACCCCATCCACGAGATCCATTACCTGAATTTAAGACAAAGCATGCAAAATGGCGGTGGCCCCGCCTGTCTTAGATTAAGAGTGGTTTTAAACGAAACGGAACTTGCGGAGATGAATCCGTCGGTACTTTTAACGCAGTCTCTTTACGATCAGCTGGAAGCCTGGATTAAAAAACACTACCGCGACAAACTCCATCCTAATGATCTTGCCGATCTTAAGCTCATGGAAGAGGGAAGAGCTGCGTTAGATGAGCTAACGACACTATTAAACTTAGGTTCAATCTACGACTTTCAACAATGACCGAAGAGCTTAAAAAACGTCTTAAAGAAGAAACTGAAGCCGAAATACGCTTTGATCCGGCTTCCAGAGAAGCGTGGTCTTCCGATGCCTCCATCTTTAAAATTTTGCCCTTAGGCATCGTCTTTCCCAAATCTGAAAATGACGTCTTATCGATCCTAAAAATCGCAAGTGATCTTTCGATTCCCGTTATCCCGCGGGGGGCCGCCACCGGTATCACAGGAGGGGCGATCGGACGGGGTCTTGTGATCGATGTCTCTAAATACTTGAACCAAATCCATGAGATTCATTTTGAAGAAAAATGGGTGGAGGTCGAGCCCGGAGTCATCTTAGACGACTTAAATAAAAAGCTATTCGACCACGGCTATCAGCTGGGTCCCGAGACATCCACATCGAATCGGGCGACGATCGGCGGTATGGCGGCGAACAATGCCTCCGGAGCAAGAGCGCTTAGATTCGGCAAAATGAGCGATCATGTCCAGGAAGTCACTTTAGCTCTTGCCGGGGGCAAAAAGCTGCATTTAAAGCCATTAACCGAAGGGGAATGGGAAAATACGCTTAGAGAAGACAGTCCCTTAGGCTCTGCCATTCGAGCGGCGGAGATGATCCAGGAAAAGTTTTCGGAAGAGATCAAGGCCAAATTTCCTCCCCTCATCAAAAACGTGTCGGGCTATAACTTGCCCTCTTTGATCGAAAGCCGCTACCCAAACCTTGCTAAAGTGACGATAGGCTCTGAGGGAACGCTTGGAATCTTTACCCGTTTAAAGCTTTCTATCGTCAAAATTCCCGAAAACCGCGGGCTTGCGCTTATTTACTTTCACGACATGGCAAAAGCTTTAGAGGCCGTCCCAAAAATTCTTAAATGGGATTGTTTAGCTTTAGAAATTATCGATAAAACCTTTCTCAACTTTGCCTATCAAGCGCCTCCGTTCAAAAAAGGGATCGGTTGGATTCAAGGAGAGCCCGAAGCATTTTTAATTGCGGAGTTTCATAGCGACTCCATAAAAGAGACTCACCTAAAACTTTCCTCTTTCGAAGCCGATATGCGTCACCATAATATCGGCTATGCCTACTATCTTTCCATCAACCCCGAAGAAATCGCTCAGGTTTGGCAGATGAGACGCTCCGGCGTGGGGCTTTTAATGTCGAAAAGAAGCTATCAAAATGCTTGCGCTTTCATCGAAGATCTTGCTGCTCCTCCCGAAAATTTAGCCCCCTTTGTTAAGGAAATTCAAGCGCTCTTAAACAAAGAGGGGTTGGACGTGGGCATCTATGGCCATGTCAGCACCGGATGTCTTCATATCAGACCCTATCTTAATCTCACCGATCCCGATCAAGTCAAACGGATTGAGCCGATTTTAAAACAAGCGACCGAGCTTGTTTTACGCTACAAGGGAGCGATTTCGGGAGAGCATGGAGACGGCTTTATCCGTTCTTGGCTGAACGAAACTTTTTACGGAGAGGATATCGTTGAAGCGTTTCAGATCTTGAAACAAGCTTTTGATCCCAAAGGGATCATGAACCCCGGAAAAATTGTTAATCCCCCCTCTTTAGAAGCCATAGAAGACGATCTAAGACTTAATCCCAAAACCCCCTTGAACCAGGTTAAAACGTTTTTGAACTTCGAAAAGGAAGGGGGCTTTAGCCTGACGGCCGATCTTTGCAACGGCAATGCGCTTTGCCGAAAAGAAAAGGGCGTTATGTGTCCCTCCTTTCAAGCCACGAGAAGCGAGTTTGACAGCACAAGAGGACGTGCTTTAGTCCTTCAGAGCATGATCCACAAAACGGCGGGATCGATCAACTGGAACGACAAGAATGTGAATCAAGCTTTAGACCTTTGCCTTCAGTGTAAGGGGTGTAAAACGGAGTGCCCTTCTCAAGTCGATATGTCCAAGCTAAAGATCGAGTTTCTTTACCACTATAACTGGTTTAACGGCTTGTCTATAAGAACTCGGCTTTTATCTTCTTTTCCCAGATTGCTAAGGATGGGAGCTTCTTTCCCCCGCTTTGTCAACTGGCTCTTAAACCGCGACTGGGTGAAAGCGGCTCAAAAAGCGCTTAAACTGGCTCCTCAAAGACCCCCTCCCCCTTTGGCCGAAACGCGGTTTTCCAGTTGGTTTTCTAAAAATATTCAGGGGAAGCAGACCAAAGGCAAACAAGTCGTCTTATTTAATGACACTTACACCGAATACTTTTACCCGGAGGTAGGAAAAAGCGCGGTTAAGGTGCTTCATGCTTTGGGCTACGAAGTGATTGTTCCCACCTGGCACTGTTGCGGACGGCCCCTATTTTCGAAGGGGCGTCTCAAGCTGGGTCAAAAAAAGGCTAAAAAACTTTTAGATACCTTAGTGCCGTATATCACGCCGAAAATCCCGATTTTAGGGCTTGAGCCAAGCTGCCTTTTTACCCTCTTGGACGAGTATCAAAGCTTGCCCGATGTCGACGCGAGCGAGCTAAAATCACTTTGTCAAACCTTCGACACGTTTTTACAAGAACACTTAGAAGAGGGAAAACTTCCCTTTAAATTCAAAAAAAATTCCACCCAAGTCAAAGTCTTCGGCCACTGCCATGAAAAAGCGCTTCAAGGTATGGAAGCGACTTTAGACGTACTCAAAGCAGTACCGGGCTTTAAGGTAGAGACGATCGACAGCGGCTGCTGCGGTATGGCGGGCTCTTTCGGCTACGAAGAGGAGCACTACGACCTTTCGATGAAAATCGGAGAGCTAAAGCTTTTGCCCGAGGTGAGAAAAGCCTCCAAAGAAACCCTGATCGTCGCGAACGGCTTTTCCTGCCGCTCCCAAATCGCGGAAGGGGCAGGACGCTCAGCCATCCACCTGGCCGAGGCCCTCAACCGTGTGATGGACTAGAAGAGCGAACTACATCACTCTGCAGCACCCATTACCTTCATTATTAGGTTCGGGTGCGGGCTCCGGCTCAGAGCGAATAAATACTTCTACTGTCTCCCAAGCACGTCTTACCGCTGTCTCTTCTGCACTTCCGGCGCCATGAAGTCTTTGAACCGTTCTGATCGTTGTATTTGCAAAATCTACAAACTGCGCCCTATAATCCGTTGCCAGCATCGACTCATACCAAATTCTGGCCGGTTTTTCCCAAGCATTTCCCCCTAACTCTGTAGCGACAAGATAAAACGCTCGGTTTGGGATGCCGGAGTTAATATGAACACCGCCATTATCGTCTTCGGTATGATCGTACTCGCTCATGCGATTTGTCTGGGGGTCTTTGCCCAAAAGAAGTGTGTTATAAGCACTACCGGGGTCTTTTAAAGATCTTAAAGCCCCGGACCCAATAAGGACTACATCGCCGATCAGCCAGTTCGCTTCATTTGCGGGGGTTCTTCCGTGAAACTGCTTGGCACATGATCCAAAAACATCTGCAAGAGACTCGTTCAAAGCCCCCGGCTGACCTTGATAGATTAGCCCGGCTGTCCTTTCGACCACTCCATGAGTCACCTTATGGGCGATGACATCAAAGTCTTTGGTAAAGTCATCAAAGGTGATGCCGTCTCCATCGCCATAGGTCATCTGACGGCCATTCCAAAAGGCGTTATTATAGCGGGTTCCATAGTGCACGCTTGAAATCAAGCTCATACCCCTATCGTCAATCGAGTTTCTTCCGTGAACTTTATGGTAGTAGGTATAAATCTTTTGGGCTCCCTCAAAGGCACGTCTGATAGAGCCGTCCTCACTATCCGCCGGCGCGGCCACTTTTTGGCCGGGAAGCTCCTTGGTATGATCTAGATCGTAAACGTCAATCGTAACCCCATCGAAATTAGCCGCCACAGGTGCTGCCGTCCCCAAAGCGGCAGCTCTCGCTCCCCTGAACAGTAGGTCCTCGTTGTCATCCAAGTGAGCATTCGACCGAATGGCGTCATCTGCTGCCGACTTTAGTTTTTTTTGCAGATGGGGCGGGATAAAGTGGCAATGACACCCTCCTGCCGGATTACTTTCAGTTGCGGGAACTGTAAATACGCCTCTATATGTAGTTAAAGCTTGCATGTTACCTCCTGGGGTCGGTTTTTTTTATGATGCTGCTTACATTTTTCTGGTTAAAACCCTTGTAGCCCTCTCGTCTTTGCAGATTTTCCATGTGAGAACCCAAGGCACCTTTTTCTAAAAAGCGCTTTTTTTGCTCTTCGGTAATAAGATGTGCCTTATAAAGTTTTTCAAGGCGAGAGGGATCAACCGGCCACATCTCCCCTTTTGTAAACGCTTGCTTAAGATAACTAAAATCACTGAAGGGATCCATCATCTCGATGTCATCTTCTTTTAGCGCCGCTTTTAAATAATCAAACTGAAACTGAAGCTCCAAGTGGTGCATCCCGGCACTTAAAATTGAGTCGCCGTGAAGTGCGCACCAAAGACCGATGGTTCCTAAACTATCTCTTAAAGGAAGTGTCTCATGAGCAAAGTCGATCTGAACTTCTTCGGGAGATAAATCGACATCTAAAAAAAGGACGAGCCGCGTGTGAGGATGCTCCATGACTTGCGCTCCCCAACCCGCTTCTTCTCCGGCATAGAATCGCTCCCGGGGCCGAAACCCTAGCACTTCAAAAAGTCGAACCAAAGCTTGAAAATGG
>JAGROB010000032.1:14697-14899 GCA_020440465.1 Chlamydiia bacterium | reverse complement strand
ATCGACGAAAAAACTCAAGAAATTGGTTTTGCAGACATTACCTCCGAGTACGTCCACGATGCGAAATTTGTCCCAGAAATTCTGAAGCACAGAAATGGGGTGAAACGGATCTTAATGGATGGTGCTGCAGATTCTTCGTTGCTCCATCGTTTGGCTAAAGAAGCGGGAGTAGAATTACTAACACCACCGCCGAAAAACGCAC
>JAGROB010000032.1:0-14602 GCA_020440465.1 Chlamydiia bacterium | reverse complement strand
TATGGGCAAAGTTGACGGGATACAATAAGCGGGTGACCGTTGAAAGTGCGATTGCAAAATGGAAAAGACTCTTTGGGCAATTCTTGAGAAGCCGTGGGCTGGAAAGTCAACTCCTTGAAGTTTCTCTCAAAAAGAGTTTGACCAAGCTATGGCTTAGGATGGTTTGGGCAAGGGGGAAATCTCTAAAAAGAAGCTTTGATTACCTTTTGTTGAATTAGGCAACACACCCATACTCCCCAACCAAATTCACTCCATTTAATCCAAATATCTCTTTAACCTCTTCAGGCTGAAAATCTACATATACTGATACAATTTCAAAATCGAAATTTCCCATCTCTGTGTCCTTCAATGAAAACCAACCTGAACTAAATTTACCCCTTTTAACAATTGAAAAGTTCGTATAACCAAAAGAACCTACCCTGGTTATACTAAAGACCAGCTTAGTGCTATCAGGAATGTTTGTTTTCCCAACGAATCTGAACCTTTTACCTTTAAAGTCTAGTTCATAAGACACAGACTCAAAATTTGGCTTAAAAGAAAATGACTTATTTTTAGCTATTTGTGAGGCCAGTCCCCCATGTAAAAAAGGGTTATCACTTACTAGCATATAGACTAGAAGCGCCGTTAGTATGTAAATCAAACCTCTCATTAATGAACTCCCATCATCTCCAATGGCAAGGGAGTATGACACATACTTGACTTAAAGTCATTAGTCTTATGGTCTCTAGAGTCATAATCTTTAGACTTATACGCTTGTCCTTAAGGATTGCGCATGAAAAAAATTAAGCCCAAAGATCGAAAAACTGACCTGCAAATAGCTTTCGGTAAAATTTTACGGGAAAAGCGTCTAGAACAAGGCCTTTCCCAAGAGGCTTTGGCTGATCTGTCTGGATTACACTTTACTTATGTCAGTTCTGTAGAAAGAGGAGAGCGAAACATCTCCCTAGAAAATATTTCTAAGCTCGCTAACGCGCTTAAAATCAATCCAAGAGACTTCTTTCTGGAAATTTAGTTCGAAATTTTCTATTCCAAAGAGTTATAATATTTGCATACGTTCATGGCCATGCTAAAAATGTGAATGGACGTATATCATAGGTTTTAAGGATATGACAAAAGCAAGCAAACATCCACAATGGAACAATCCAACAGTGATTGAAGCTATAGTCGAAATTCATTTGCATAAAAAAATTTCGGGTAAAGACTTCGACAAAATCCACAAACTTTTAAAAGAAGCTTACCACATAGAAAGGGAAAGTTTAACTCAGTATGTGGCCTCTGTTCAGCAGCAAAACTTTTCTATCCAAAAATCTGACAATAAAGACTTTAGAATAAGGACTGTACTTGATAGCAATATTTTTTCCTACCTGTACAGAGACAAATTGTCTTTTCACTATCTAGGAAATTACCTAGGATGGGACAGTCTAAAACCTTGCTTGAAATCTGTTTTCGAAATAATAACCTCTGTTGACAAAGCTATCGAATACAGTCAAGTAGGGGTTAGATATATAAATTTAATAAAAGAAAAAAAAATTACCCAAACTATCGAACACTGGCTTGTTCATACAAGTAATTACCCAAAATCACTTTTAAAATCTAAAACCGATTATTTTTATCGATGTAAATCATTTTTAAAATCTAACATCTGGTCACAAATTACAATCGCAGAAGGAAAACCCCTTGACAAAGACGTAAAACCTTTACTTTTTGATATTGATGTTATTGAGAAAAACACCAGCCCCAAACAATTAGACTTAAATGCATTTGAGCAAGCAACGTCACTTCATGATCTAGTTTACATAATTTTTGAAAGCTCTATATCAAAAAACTACATAAATCTATTAAACAAAAAAAGAAAGTAAATGATTGACTTTGATAGTACTCATACGTTTCCAACGTCATCACAAAACGAGCATACTGTTATTGCAGAAGAAGTGTTTTATAGCTCTCTTTTATCTACTTCTACGGAAAACCCTCAGATCAGTGAATTTTATTTAAAGGGATTTCCTAACCTAGTTTATTCCCCACAAGACGAGGGGGCTGATTTCATTGAAAGCCTTGAAAAAGCTGGTTTAATCGGTTGCTTTGACAATACTGGAGTAAATAGCACAAATTATAAAAATATTATATATGGTGACCTCGAGTCTTAAAGCTTCGTATTCAAATGTCTTTCCAAAAACCACCCCTGCTCATTGATACTGGTTCGATTGTAGCTCTATTCCACAATGCGGATATGTACCACACACAAGCCAGATTAATTTTTCAGAAACTCCATTCACAATATGAATTTACCACTACAGTGTTTGTTTTTCATGAAATCTGTTGGTTAATAAAGAAAAAATGTGGACATGAAATTTTAGTGGCATTTTTAAAATTAATGGACGATCAGCCAATTTTTAAAATACAAGAACTCCAGCCTAACTGGATCAGTTTATCTACCAAAATCATAGAGAAGTTCTCTGATCACAATTTTGACATGGCTGATATATCTCTTGTCATTCTGGCAGACATTGTACAATGTGGAGAGATTCTCACTGTTGATAGGAAAGACTTTTCAATTCTCAGGTGGGGACCAAATGCTAAAAGTTCTTTTCAAAACTTGTTTTTTGATTAGTCAAATATAGCCGTTAATTCTGATTATTCCAAAGAAAGCATTTTTTCAATAAAATCAATTAATGCATTTTTATTCACAACAAATACAGTTTTATTATGCGTGTCTTTATAACGACTGTCCTCAATTAATTTATAAGTAGACTCTGGAATACCAATATGTGATATCAAAGACTCATATGAACCACCCCACTTCAAGATTTCTGAGTGGTTCACAGCTGCATAAGAAATCTCTTGGAGATCTATTCTGTTTAAGTTTGCGTTAGTATCTATATCTGAACTTTTATAGGTACCAGATAGAAGCTTAGCGTTAGTCACTATCACGGGAATAAACACTCTCCCAACATTCTCTCTCATTGAGTCTAGTTCATTCTGTTGACTGTGAATTAAGACTTCAATGTTGAAAAGTGCTTGTCTTATGTAATTATGTACATAATCCTCTCTTAAGCTTCTTTTTGGTAAAATTTTAAAGGCGGGTTTTTTAGGGTTTTTGACTAACTCGGGTTTTTCATCTTCCTCAAGGACTTCAATAACCTGTTGACCTACGGTAGTTAAATGTCCTAACACTCTATTGGTTACGTGAACTTTTTGATTGACACCTACGAAAAGATGAACATCCTTTTTTGCACTTGAATTTTGTAGGAAAACCCAATCAAAGTCTGAGCGCTTCGACTCAAAGAGAAAGATGCGACCTTCAATGTTTGCCCATAAGTCTATTTCAACTCTATTACCTCCACGGTGTGGGGCTCCTTCGAATACTTTATTAGGGTGTAGTTCTGCTCTGTGTTTGTGTTTACTGCTTGCAAGTATCTCAAAAACAGTATCCTCTAATATAAAACCTTCAGAGTTGATTAGGTTTAGGAAAGCTTCTTGCTCTTCTTTATCTTCGTGCCAGCTAGAAATGTTGTTTGAACTGCCTGTCATATACCTGCCATCCTCAAAGAGAAGTTGGATTTTGAAATTTTGTGTTTGATTTGTAAACTGCTGAAAGAAAAGAATCTGGGTGAGAGGATTCGAACCTCCGACCCCTAGCACCCCATGCTAGTGCGCTAGCCAAGCTGCGCTACACCCAGATAAGAGTCTATGAATATTAGACGGTTAGGGGTTTTAAAGTCAAATGGTGTGGAGTCCTTCGAACTTGAGCTCGGCGGACTTGTACTCTTTGACTGCAATGCGCGCTGACTTTTCGATGATCGCCTCAAGGGAGTCGGTCAGCTCCACTTCGGCGTCCTGGAGCGAAATGGAGATAGAAGAAGAATACTTGGTTCCCCCTTTGATCCCTTTAGCTCGAAAGTTAGCAAACATACCGTCTTTTTTCTTCGTAATATTGATAAAGCGAATGAGGTTGTTTTCTGCGATGTTTTTCATAGCGCCCAAGATTACGGGGCGACAAGATTTTCGTCAATCAACTATGCTATTTGGCATGAAAGAATTACTTGGAGGCGGCTGGGATAAGCTGCTCAAAAATGAAGTTAAAAAACCATACTTCAAAAAACTTTTAGCCTTTGTCGAAAATGAGCGGGCGCTTGGGCCCGTTTTTCCACCGGAGCAGGCGGTGTTCTCCGCCTTTGAAGCGTGCCCGTTTGATCGAGTGAAATGCGTGATCTTGGGACAAGACCCCTATCACGGGGAAGGGCAGGCCACGGGCTTGGCTTTCAGTGTTACCAAAGGGTGCAAAATCCCTCCCTCTTTAAGAAATATTTATAAGGAGCTTGAAAGCGACCTTAAAATCGCCCCCCCGGAACATGGAGATCTCTCAGGGTGGGCAAGTCAGGGCGTGCTGCTTCTCAACACCACACTTACCGTAAGAAAGAAGTCCCCCCTTTCCCACGCCGGCCAAGGGTGGGAGACGTTTACCACAGCTGTTTTATCGGAACTGATTCAGCTTGAGCGTCCTTTGGTTTTTGTGCTTTGGGGAACCGCCGCAAAGGCAAAGTATGACGAGGCTGCGGGCGATCAAAATAAACCCTTTCATTTGGTTTTAAAATCTGCACACCCCTCCCCGTTTTCCGCGAAAGCCTTTTTCGGAACAAAACCGTTTTCACAACTCAATAATTTCCTGAAAATCCATCACATAAGTCCCGTGAACTTTATCATAAGTTCATAACTAGGGGGGTTATCTTCAAGAAACTTTCCGGTTATGAACGGGTTTTTTCACACTTGCCACGAACATTTCCACACAGCCAGAAGAAGAAGAAAAAAGTTATCTATCTATTATATTATCTTCTATAGAGGTTGTGGAAAATGTTTAAAACCGTATTCTAGTTGTTCATGACACCGTATCTTCCCGAAAAGTTTTTGGCGCTTTCGAAATCATCGTTTTCAAATTTAATCCCCGAAAACGCCCCTGTTTGGCAAGGACTTGTGGAAATCGGCGCCTGGCTATCCCAAGCAAAAGAGTTGGGGAGGATCGAAGGAACGGTCTCCAAAAACGCTTTTTTGGAAAACGAAAGTCAGATTTATATCGCAAAAGGCGCCGTTGTTGAAGCCGGCGCTTTTATACGCGGCCCCTGTTGGCTTGGCGAAGGCGTGTGTGTTCGTCATGGAGCGTATCTTAGAGGCAATGTTATGGCTGATAGGGGCGTCGTGATCGGACATGATACGGAAGTAAAAAACGCTCTTTTTTTAGAAGGCGCTCACGCGGCGCACTTTGCGTATGTCGGAGACGCGCTTTTGGGTGCCGGTGTTAACTTGGGCGCCGGCGTAAAGCTTGCCAACTTAAAGCTTTCCAGAAAAGAGATCTTCATTGACGGCAAGTCTACAGGCTTAAAAAAGTTTGGCGCCGTGATCGGCGACGGCACGCAGATCGGGTGCAACGCGGTTTTAAACCCCGGAACCCTGATCGGGAGGCATACCGATATTTCTCCATTAGCAAACGTGCAGGGTGTGATTCCGGAAAACAGCCGCGTGCTTTCAAATCTTTCGATTGTTGTTAGTCCCAAAACGTGATAAGCTGATCCCTTATGGAATTGGTTTTGCCTCTCGCCCCATTTAAAAAAGCCCAGGAGCGATTTAAGCGCGCTCTCGCAAGCGATACCTCGTGCTTTGGCTCGGAGGGCTCCCCCCTTTCGAAGGCGTGCTTCTACGCGCTTGAAAGCGGCGGAAAGCGCTTTCGTCCGGCTATTGTGTATATGATGGCGGAAGCGCGCGGTAAGGATAATCCCGGAATTGATATGGCTGCAAAAGCGGTAGAGTTTTTTCATACCGCCTCTTTGATTGCGGATGATCTTCCGATGATGGATGATGACGATGAAAGGCGCGGGCGACCATCATTGCATAAAGTGTTTGGAGAGAGCACTGCCCTTTTGGCGAGCTACGCTTTGATTGCAGAAGGGTACCGGATGTTAAAAGAGGGCGCCGCGCTTTCCGGAAGGCTCGACCAGCTTCCCGAAGCGTTGGAGAACGTAGCTAAGAATACAGGCGCTCTGGGCGCGACCGGCGGTCAGTATCTGGACCTTTTTTCCGACAAAGCCGCGCCGGAGGCAATAAAGCGGGTACTCGAAATGAAGACGGGTACCCTTTTTGAAGTGGCCTTTGTTTTGGGGTGGCTCTTTTCTGGGGGAGATAAATCCAATCTTCCTGTTGTTCAAGCACTTTCGGGCCACTTTGGTCTCGCTTTTCAGATTGCGGATGATCTGGACGATCTGGAAGCCGACTTGGCTGCAGGAAGGCAAGTGAATCTGGCCGTGATCTTGGGAAAAGAGGCGGCAACAAGCGCTTTAAAAAAAGAAGCAGCAGAGTTCAAGGCGGCATTAAGTGCATTAAACTTGTCGCCGAAAGAGCTTATTCCGTTGATAGACAGTCTTTTAGGTTAAGGAGAAAAAGATGGCGCAAGATGTAGATAGAAAAAAAGCTTTAGAGGGCGCTTTAAGCCTGATTAAAAAACAGTTTGGCGAAGGGGCGATTATGACCTTCGGCAAACATTCCGCATCAAGAGAAGTGCAAGTGATTAGCACCGGATCCCTGACGCTTGATTCCGCCCTTGGAATCGGCGGGGTGCCGCGTGGCCGGGTTGTGGAGTTGTATGGCCCGGAGTCTTCCGGAAAATCGACTCTTGCGCTTCATATTGTAGCCAGCGCGCAAAAAGCAGGCGGCGTTGCCGCGTATATCGATGCGGAGCACGCGCTCGACCCCAGCTATGCAAGACGCTTGGGCGTTAACGTCGATGAGCTTTTGATTTCGCAGCCTGACAGCGGCGAAGAGGGGCTAAACATTGCCGAAGCGCTAGCCAGATCGGGCGCTGTGGATGTGATTATTATTGACTCGGTTGCGGCACTTGTGCCGAAGTCGGAGCTGGAAGGGGATATCGGAGATGCTTCGGTTGGCTTGCAGGCAAGAATGATGTCGCAAGCGTTAAGAAAACTGACCGCCAGCTTGTCGAAAAGCCGCACTTGCGCCGTTTTCATTAACCAGATACGTGAAAAAATTGGTGTCATGTACGGCAACCCCGAAACGACTACGGGGGGGCGGGCGCTTAAATTTTACTCTTCCATCCGAATGGATATTCGAAGAACTGGTGGTATTAAAGGGCCGGACAACAGTGAAGTGGGTAACCGCGTTCGCGTGAAAGTGGCCAAGAATAAAATGGCACCTCCGTTCCAGGTGGCCGAATTTGATATTCTCTTTAACGAAGGGATCTCCAGAACGGGAGCCGTAATTGATCTTGCGACCGAATTTAATATCATCGACAAAAAAGGCGCGTGGTTTAGCTATAACGGCGGCCGCTTGGGCCAGGGGCGAGAAGCCGTTCGCGAGGAGCTCAAGAAAAATCCGGCACTTTTAGAGGAGTTGGAAGGACTTGTGATTAAAGCGTTTCAGGAAAAAAGAGCGCGCATCAATGGCGCGACTTCCAAAGAAGAGACTTCTGATGAAGAGGCAACAGAAGAGGTCTTAGCTTAAAGTAGGTAGCTTTGGAGCGCGGCTTGCAGCCGCGCTCCGAAAGACTCTTTAATCGGGAGCACCGTTCAGATAAGCGACGCGGCGCAAGAAATTGCCCTCGCTATCGAAAAGGGTGGCAGTTCCGTTGCCGCGCAAGACTTCGGAGACGGGAAGTTTTTCTCCCCGGCGATAATACTCCCCCTTAACCAGCTTGTCTTGGTTGTACTCTTCGATCAACATCAAGCTGCCGTCCAGGTACCACGCCGTCAAAAGGCCGTTCTTTTTGTTGTCGGAAAGCTCTTTTTGGCTTTCCATCTGGCCATTTCGGTACCAGGTTTTAGAGGGGCCATGAAGTTTTCCGGAGCGATAGGTGACTAATAGTTTCGGGGAAAGCGTTCCCGGGTAGACGTGCACTTCGTCGCCGTGTTTGACCCCGTTTTTTTGGTGGTAATAGTAAGCAAGCTTACCCTCTTTTGTGTAATTTTCAACCTTTCCGTCCGCAACACCATTAATGTAGGAATGGACGGAAGAGACGCTCTCTTTTCCAAAAAGAATCCGCTTGCCGTTTCCGTTCACAACTTTAGAGATTTCTTTTCCGCATCGATCCCAATAAGTTCCCCGGATCAGCTTTCCGTTTTCAAAAAACTCGTCTGCGGCCAGCGTATCGTTGGGCCAGAATTTTTGTGTAGGACCACAGGGTTGGTCCCCCACGAAGTTTGAGCGGGAAAGTAAAGCGCTGCACTCTAAGAAAATCTCTTGATCCCCTTCTCTTTTTCCCTGGCACATCGGAATTTTTTTCCAAAGGTTGCCGTTGGGGTGATAGTAAAGGCAAAGACCGTCTAAAAGTCCCTTTGAATAGGGAAGGTCGGCAGCTTTCATGCCCTGTTCATCCCAAACTTGAGAAAGACCGTCAAATATCCAGGTTTTTTCGGCGGCTTGTGTCAAGTCGGCTTCTCCTCCGATAACCGTGGCCGACACTTTCAAACTGCCGGAGGGATACCACTCCAGATAGGTGCCGTTTACCCGGCCGTTTAAGACCTCTACATATTGCCACGGCTGGCCGCTGGGGTGATAGCTGGTAAGATACGCTAAAACGTTTCCCTCACAGTCTCTTTGAAAGATTCGCATGACTTTTTTATAGGGCTGACAAGACAAAAAGTCGGTTCCTTCAAACTGACGAAGTCTGTCGGTGGTGGAAATCGTCTCCGTCATATCGTTTTGATCGATGATGTTGACGACGGCAAGTTTAGGTCCCGGCTCCTGAGCATATTTTGGAGCACAGGAGGCAAATGCTAAAGAAAGGATTAACAGGCGATAGATCATGAAAATTCTCTTTTAAGGAGCTTCATATTCAGCTGGTACGCTTCGTTTTTATCGAGATTTTTTTTCTTTTCCATCCGGAAGTCAAGAATAATAAGCTGGGGGCGCCCCTCAGGGACGGTTTCTCCGCTAATCGAAACACCCTCGATCCGGGTCAGAATTTTGTATAGGTCGTTTAAATTGACTTCCACGGGGCGGGCAAGGGTTTCGGTGGTCTCTTGAAAAGCGCCGTAGTTTTGCACGACTCCTTCAGTGAAGTTTAAAGCGTTATCTGGCCCCGTCAACTTATCTAAACGGCGTCTAACGGACTCATCTTCCGGAACGTTTTTCTGTGAAGAGAGCTTTTGAAGAGAGTCGATCTCAGGCTCCAAAAAGGTAAGCGATTCCAAGTGCTTATCAATAAAGAAAGAATCGGCATCTTTGTAAAAATTTTGCAGGTTTTTGTTAGAGGCCTGCCTTTTTTCTTTTAAAAAGGCGTGTTCGCGCACATTTTCCAGCTGATCTTTGATCCCTTCGACCTGACCGGTCTGTGACCAGACCCAAAGTCCGGCAAAAAGGGAGGGCAAAAGACACAGGATCATGATATAGATAAGCGCCCGACCCTGGGGAATATTTTTGGAAAAATTCTTCACCCTTTTCCTCCAGATAGATAAGAGGTTTTGTCTTTAAGGTAAAAGGAAGTTTGGTATTTGCCGCGACCTGCGTTCCACTTCACTTCCGCTTTGGGGTCGATGAAGCTATTCGGTTCGATCAGCGCCGCATGAAACTCTCTTGCCATTTTTGGGGTCGGTGCCGTGATTTCAAGGTCGACTTTCACTTGGTACCGCTCCGATTTTTTCGTCATGTCGGGCTTTTTAACCATCTGATAGGTAAATGACTCGATCTGTATGGCGCCCTCTTCCCCCTTGATTTTGGGGTGGGAGGCAATCCAGGCCAAAGTGTCGGATACCAGGGGGACGTTAGGGTGCAAGGGGAAGTAGTCGGGCTGTTTTTTAATCTCTTCGTCCAGGATCGAAAGTCTGTCGGAAATCCCTTCGGTTGAAAGCGATTTTAGGTCTAAAAACTCTCCTTCCTCCGGTTTAGAAAGCTTTCTTTTGTCGGCATAAAAGGACTCAAATCCCTTGTGTGAGCGCTTTAGATCGGCCAAAAGCGTACCATAGGAGGCTCTAAGCTGATCTTCTTTAAGACCCACAAATGCTTGTCCGAACAAGAAAATAATAACGGCAAGAAGAAGCGCACTGCCCCCGAACATTATGAGCGCCCCTTTGAACCGCTTCCACGGCTCAGGGTATGCTAAGTCGTCTTGGCGGAAGTTAATCGGGTTGGGGTAGTCTTGAAGAGACGAAAGGCTCGCTCCAATGGCAACCGCAAATGTTTTTAAAAGCGACTGGCTTAGCTCTGATCCGCCGTTGGTCTTTAGTTCAACCAGCTCAACGGGCATTTCTTTAAACAAAAGCTGATCCAGCCCCTTTAAGGTAGCGGCTTCTCCCAAAAATAAAACAGGGGCTTTGTTCAAATCAAAGTCTTTGGTCTCAGCGTGCAAAATGCGCTGCGTCTCTTTTTTCAGACTTTCAATTTTGCTATGAAGACTTGCGGCCAAAAGCACGTCGTCGCTTTCGAAGTCAAATTGTGAAAAGGCATTGGGGAGAAGCTCAGGGTCTCTTTCCTGATCCTTTTCATAAGCGGCTTTAAGAGCCCCCAGTCCGTTTTGTGCTGTGTGAGAGGATAAAAGTTTACCCTTATGAATGACTGCGGAAAGGGTGGTGGCCTCTCCAATATAAAGGGCCAAAAGGGGTTCTTCAAGACCCGCGTACTCCCCGGCAAAGGCAGCAAGCGCGGCGGGAGCGGTTGTGAGCGATTCCGGGTCGAGAGAAAGGTGGTTTAGTTTGGCAAGGGCTCCCGATAACGCTTCTTTTTTAGCGGCAAGCAGGGTAAGTTCGGTCTCTTCTTCACCCCGCGCTACCACGACTTTGTCGATGACGGCCTCTTCAATGGGGTAGGGAATCAGCGCTTCTGCTTCAAACGGAAAGGCTTGTTCCACATCTTTTGGCTTCGTCAACTTCATTTTAAGTTTTCTGACCAAGGTCTCTTTTCCGGGGGCGGCCAAAGCAACTAAGTACTTGTCACAAAGCTCTAAGCAGATCGCTTTTTCCCGTGCGTCAAGAAATCCCAAAGAGCCATTTTCTTCTTTCAAAGAAAACGCCTCCAGTCGTTTGATGTTCACCTTTTTCCGCACGACATCGGCAAATGCGAGTCGCAAGGTCGTGCCGTCAAGATGTAAACCAACGGCTTGAGTATCAGAAGGTTTTCTAATCATAAGTCCCCATTGTAACAAATTCCCCCCTCCGATGAAAGCGCTTTGTTTATTTAACCCATTTCGTTATAACTTTTTCCAAAATTGATAAGATGACCTGGAAAACTGCATGCGATTTATATTTTTATTTCTATTAACAACCGCTCTTTTCGCAGAAGACGTTGATAACCCACAGAATATCAGTGGCTTGATTGGAGGACAGCTCCCTTTGTTGATTGAAGGGGTTGTGAATCCAACTAACGGAGCTCTTTCCCTATTTGAATTAGACGCTGAAGCGCCATCGCTTTGTCCCATTACGATTGATAGGTGTTACACTTATCAGGGTTGGGCAGAGGGTAATTTCGGAAGACTTGATTATTTTTGTGAACCAAATGACTCCATTTATAAAGAAACCCTACAATCAGCGGCTGTTTGGAGCGCCTATAAGCAACCCACAATATTTAAATCTTTTCCGGAGGGTGTTCGAAGTAGACTGATTTTTGAACATGATCCCTTTGTTTTCGAAAAGGGGCAGACGAATCTTGCAGGTACAGAAATTTCGGGAAGAACCAACCCTAAAAACTGCACACTAAAAAACGAGGGAGGACTTGTTTTTTCGACAGGTTCAGGATTAAAAATTCTCTTCAATCACCATCGCTTGATCGGCGACGGAAAGTTAATGGGAAAGAAAATTTCTCCCAACGGACACTATAAGACCTACTCCTATGATTTCAAAGATCGACTCCTCGCGATAGATGCATTTACTCGTTCAGGAGTCCTTGTAACAACGGCTCGTTACACATATGACAAAAATTGGACTGCGATTGACTTGTCCAATGGATCTAGAGTGGTTTATGAAAACTGGAATCCAGGACAAATTTTAAGAGTGCTACCTTCGGATGGACCTGAAGTTATATATGAATACGATAAAAAAGGGAGGATTACCAAAAAGAAAAAACCGGAAGGCAGAGAGCTGTAGGTGGCTTATGAAATATCCGAAACGTTGAAGCATGGCCATTGGTGGGGCTTGACGGTCGCGGATGAGTTAAGGGTTAAATCGATATCTTTGCCGGCTCATTCCGATGGGAGTATGGCGGAAGTTTTCAGATTAGATTACCACGAAAATAAACCAGCTAAAGTGTTTATAGCCAAGTCTTTCGATATAAATGGGCAATGTAGAGAATATCACGTTTTGCACGGAAAAGTGGTCCACGTAACTCAAAGAGATGAAGGAAATTCAGCGGATTATACCAAAACGCACTTTTATTGGAGCGATCCAAAAGACGCGTGTCCATGTGCACTTAATGGGCTTCTTTTTAGGGGGCCCGATGATCTGCCACTCTTTGTTAAGCGGTATGAGTATGATTGCTCAGGGAATCCGATTAAAGAAATGTTGTACGGTAACTTAACAGGAAAAAATGAAAGGCCCATTCAAGCTGATCATCTAGGGCAAGTTGTTTCTCCTGATACAGAGGTCTATGTTGTTGAAAAGAGTTTTTACCCTGAAAAGAATTTACTTAAATCAGAATTTGACGGCGTAAGATTAAAAGAGCTTGAGTATCACTTGGACACCGATCAGATAGCTAAGGAGTTAGTTGTAGCCGAGGGACGTATATTGGAGCGTCATTTTTATTTGTATAATGAAGATCTTGCTTTGGTAGAAGAAATTGTAGACGATGGGGCCGAAAGAGATGTCAACGATCTTGCAGGTGTTACTGAGAGAAAAATTATTCGGAAAGCTTACCGAGGACCCCATTCTGGTCTAGTTACTGATGAAACTCACTTTCACCTAAACGTTGAAGCAGGTGAAGAAGTCATGGCTTCAAGAAAAGAGCGGGATTTTAATCAGAGAGGCCGCCCAATCCGAGAGCGTTATTTTGATGCTGAAAACCAGTTTCAGTTTGAGCTGTGTTGGGACTATGATTCGCACGGAAATGTCATAAGAGAGTTAGGCGCTTTTGGAGAGGAAACATTACGTGAATATGATGCTAATGACAATCTGATTTATGAGTCTGGGCCTAATTTTGAAAAGGAACGACGCTTTGTTTATGACAGAATGAACCGCTTGATTGAAGAGACGGAATGTCATGGGAGCGAGCTTTATGTTACGTCTCATACCTTCAGTCCTTTAGGTCGAAAAGAACAAACAGAAAACCGATATGGGTTCTCGACTAGATACGAACATGACTTTATGGGGCGAGTTAAAGCGATTTACGAAGGAGATGAAAGGGTTATTCGAAAGTCGTACCACCCCACAGGATATGTTAAAAGTTTGATCGATCCTATGGGAGGCGAGACGACTTTCGAGTACACGATAAGAGGGAAAACATCGTACGCTCATTATCCTGATGGAACGGAAGAATTTTGGGAATATGATATTCCGGGCAATCTTGTTAAACATATTGATCCGGCCGGTCAAACCATCGAATTTGATTACGATTATAAGGGGCGGGTGATCGCCAAAAGGTATTTTGACACGGAAAAAAACTTTTTGTTTCAAGAACTGTGGAACTATAACGCTTTTCACCTTTTGTCAGAAACAGACTGCCAAGGTAACGAGACACTTTATCGCTACAACTTTAAAGGTCAATTGGTTCAGTCCGAAAAAAATGGGCTTAAAATAAGTTTTTATTATAACCCGCAAGGGCTGCTCGAGCAAAAGATAATTGGAGGGGATCTTGTTGAAAGATATACTTATGATCATACTGGGAAGGTTCTTTCGGAAACCAAAGAGGATTTAAATGGAAACACTTTGCTTTTTACGGCGAAGTCTTATGACATTCTAGGACGTGTGGTGTCGGAGACCAAGGGAGAGTATACCACAAGATATATCTATAACTCTAAAGATGAGTTAATTGAAAAAATACTTCCCGATGGACGCTCTATTCATATGGAGTACAATCACAAGTACCTAAATGATAAGGGGCAAAAAGTGCTCCTTATGAAGGAGTTCGACACCAAAGGAAATATTTTTGAAAAAGAGTTCGATATCGCCGGAAGAGAGGTGAGGTCGGCAAGGTTTGATCTCTTTGGAAAGATTTTGCAGCAAAGTTTTAAGACTTATGATTTGTTGAACCGTGTCGAGGCTGTTATCGAAGAGGTTTTTTACCAGGGAGAAAAAGAGAGGGACTATCTGGTTACTTTCAAATATGATCCTATGGGTCGCCCTCAAGAAATAACAGAAGAAAAAGGGTCGCTTTTAGAAAAGAGCACGTTTTTTGAATACAATTTCTTAGGGCACAAAGTTAGGTTAATTAAGCCAAATGGGGTTCAGGTGTTTTATGCCTATGACTCAAGAGGACGTCTTAAAAAGGAGTTTAGTTCCGACAAAACCGTAGATTATGAGTACTCGTATGACCTTTTTTCGCAGCCGATCCAAGCATATGATCGTATTCATCAGGGGGTGTCTAGGTATGAATATGACTCTGAAGGGCGCATACTTAAAGAAACTTTAGCCACAGGTGAATCCGTATCAAATCAGGGTCCGGTTTACCCACATAGGTA
>JAGROB010000031.1 GCA_020440465.1 Chlamydiia bacterium | reverse complement strand
CATACGCTCCCCCTGCGATGAGCGCGATGGTCGCGCCAATGGGCCAATCCATGACGAATGCCGTCCAGTTGCCCAAAAAGCAAAAAAGCGCCGACAAGATCACCGCAAGCCCCATCATCCGCGATAACCGCGATGTCATCAAGCCCGCTATCGCTGCCGGGATTGTCAAAATAGTCATCACCAAAATGACCCCCACGACCTGAATCAACAAGACGATCGTGACCGATGCCAACACCAATAATAACAAATAAAGCGCCGGGACATTCACGCCTTGGAGCTTCGCTTGATTCTCATCAAAGCATAAGAGTAAGAACTTCTTATGAAACTTAAAGACCACCAATAAAACGATTGCGTCCAAAATCGCGAGGACTTTTAAATCACTTGGCGTCACCCACAAGATATTGCCGACGAGGTAGTTTGAAAGCTCTACATTAGATCCGGGAGTCTGGGAGATAAATAAGATCCCGGCCGCCATCCCGATCGACCAAAGCGCCGCGATCACAGAGTCGTCTCGCTCTTTGTAGTAAAGATGAATCCACCCCATGATAAGGGCTGATAAAATGGCCGCCAAAAGCGCGCCCGAAAGGGGGGTAAGCCACGCTATTCCCTGCACCCGGTCAAGCCATAAAGCCAGTCCAATCCCCCCTAAAACGGCGTGGGCGATTGAGCCGGCGATAAAGACGTTTCTCTTTACCACGATATAAGAGCCCATGATGCCGCTGGAAATCGACGCTAAAAAGGCAGCAAAGAGTGAAGCCAAAAGGATCGGGTTCGTGCTTAAAGCAATAAAGAAATCAGTCATTTGGCTGCTTCCTTATGTGGATCAGCTCATGTCCGGCATCAAGCATTGGGGTGTGGTACAGCCCCATGGCAAAGTGCTCGCACACTTCTTTGACGCTCATCGGGGTGACATCTTTTTGGACCACGAGCAGCCGATCGAAAAAGTTCACCGCGCGGTTAAGGTCGTGGGTGACCATGATGATCGTGACCGATTTTTTTAAGCCTTCCAAAAGCGATAAAATATGCTCTTCGGCCTGTTTGTCGACGCTGGCTGTTGGCTCGTCGAGCAAAAGCAGCTTTGGCTCGGAGACAAGGGCTCTTGCGATTAAAACCCGCTGGAGCTCTCCCCCCGAAAGATTGGAAAAGTTTTTGTGGGCAAAGTCTTTTAACCCCACTTTTTCAAGGGCTGAAACCGCTTTTTCTTTCGCCGACTTCGGGTAGTTGCCGAGCCAGGTTAAATGGGAGATCAACCCCGACAGGACGACCTCAAGCACCGATATGGGAAATTGGCGGTCAAAACTTAAGCTTTGCGGGACATAGGCAATTTGAGAAAGACTATCTTCATTAGGCTTGCCGAAGATGTCGATCGCCCCCTTGTCGGGCTTAAGTAAACAGGCAATGAGCTTGAGTAAAGTCGATTTCCCCCCGCCGTTGGGGCCGATCACGCCGATACACTCACCATCGTGGATGTCAAAATTTACATTTAACAATATGGGATTGTCGGGATAGGCGAAGGATAGCTCTTTACAGCTGACCGCGGCGGTTGTCATCCGTTTCCGTTTTTAAAAGATTGCTTGATAGCTTGCGCCATCGTCTCCATGTTTTTTAAATAATCTTCGGCATACGGGTCAAGCTCTATGGTGTTTCCATTGAGTAGATTGGCGATGAGAGCCGCCCCTTTTGTGCCGTATTGGGCCTGGGTAAACACGGTGTGGATCTTAAGCTTCCTTGCGGTTTCCAGCATCCGGTTCATCGCTTGGGGAGTGGGCTCTTTCCCTTCGTATTCGATCGACATTTGCTCTAGGCCATAGTCTCTACAAAAATAAGCATAGGCCGGATGGGTGACTAAAAAGACTCTGCCTTTATCTTTTTCGAACAGGCGGGTGAGCTTTTGATCAAGCGTCTGTAGTTTTTGGATAAAGCTGTTAAAATTTTTTTTGTAATACAGCTCGTTTTCGGGAGAAAGCTTGGCAAGTTCTTCGTAAATTTTTTTAGCTTGCAGCTGAGCCATCCGAAGGCTGAGCCAGATGTGAAGATCGGCTCCTTCAATACCGCAACACTTGCCCGTGTGGGTGTGGTGAGGCGTGGGGATTAGGGGGAGGCCTTTTCTTAAATCAATGGAAACAAAGTTAGGATTATACGCTTGCAAGCTCTCGAGTGCGCGGGTTTCAAATCCCTCTCCCACTCGAAACCACGCTTGGGCTTTTCCGGCTTTCAAGATCTGGCTGGGGGTCGGCTCATATGTGTGGGGGCTGGCGGAGGAGGGAACCATTTGAATGACCTCCACTTTATCGCCGCCGATGGCGTTAACAAAATATTTATGGGGGGCTACGCTGACCAGTACCGTGGGAACGTCTGCCCATAGGCCAAAAAAGGCTACTAGGAATAAAATAAGGGATCGCATGCCTAAAATTTTCTCTTAAGCCCTCCTAATTGTCAAACATATTGTCTTGAAAGTCCGTTTGTTGTAGACTTTGACCTTGCCGTTCTTAAGGAAGAGTGTCCGAGCGGCTTAAGGAGCACGCTTGGAAAGCGTGTGTGCGGGAAACCGTACCGTGGGTTCGAATCCCACCTCTTCCGAAAAGCAAAATGGC
>JAGROB010000030.1 GCA_020440465.1 Chlamydiia bacterium | reverse complement strand
TTATCGTTATATCGTTCTTATCGTTGAAACTTTTCAAATTATTTGATCACACCGGAATTAATGAATCACAAATATCCCGCCGCTCATTAAAGCGATGCTGTCTATTCTGTTATTTGAAAAATTGGGTAGTGACATGGGGATAAACCCCAGGTAAGAAGAGCGGGGTGAAAAACTCACCCCGCATGAAGATCAATTAGAAGTTCAAAGTAGCCGATACGTACAATCCTTGCAGATCAAAGTTGTCGTACTGGTTAAAAGATTTGCATGCCGCGACATCATCGGAATAATTGGCTCTGCAAAGGCCTCTGATGTAGCTTGTGAATTCATAGCCAATTTCAGCGGAGCCTTCGAAACACTCAAGTGCAAACGCATAGTTTAATCCAAGTCTTGCGTGTAGGGCGGGAATCACTCTCCAGCTGTCTTGATTGTTGTACTTTACGCCGAATTGTGGATCTGTATCCAAAGTAAGAGTGTTCATAACATAGCCTTTTTGATCGGCTGCCAGTAAGCTTCCTGTAGTTTCACCGCGAAGCGATAGCGTTCCGGGGCACTCGCAAGAGCCTTCAATTAGGGGATAGTCAAAAACAAGTCCAAGTTCAGGGCCGATTGCATCTACATTCGACAAGGATTTATAACTCATTAGAGTAACAATTTCCCCAACGCTGCCGTTGTATACAGCTCTTTCTTCCAGTTTAAGGTTGGCATACTCAAGACCACCTTTAAAAGATAGTTTCAAGCAATTGCAGTTGCATAGAGGTTGAACAAAAACAAGGTCAGCTCTTTGGTAGCGGAGCTTAAGTCTGGATTCAGCAGTCCCTGTATATTCGTTTAGGCTTTCCATGAATCGGGGAATGCCAAGGTTGGGGCAAAGTGCATCACCCGATACGCTTTTATGTTCGCTAGCGCTCAAATAGCTGTAAGACGCGCTTAGTTGGCCGGGGCAGCTGCAGTTGCAAAAATCGTAGCCTACAGCCACTCTGAAGCCGGGTTTAAATGAAAAATCATTGTTGTAACGCGTACCATGCGCAACCAAGTCGATTTCATCATCGGTAGAATTGACAAAGTATGTATCGTCGAAAGAGGGTTTAAAATATAAAAATTCGCCTGTGACGCTCCAGGGATCGTCCTGGCTTGCGGCGAAGCCGTTCATAGATACAGCCAAGAAAGCTGCCATTGCAAATAGTCGTTTCATCATTTCGTTATTTCCTCAAGTTAAAAATGAGTTTGAAACGACTAACTTAACGAAGCTCGGGATTGTTTCCAAGGGATTTTTTGAACCGATCGATGATTTCACTCACCGATTCAATCGAGCGTATGCCCTGACAGCTTTTTCCGGCTTGCCAGTAGTCTTTAGTCGATCCCCCTTTCAGGGTTGTTTGCTTGAATTTTCTGGCGGATAAAACCTGGATGATCAAACGCATAAAATGCTTTGTAAGTCGGTGTTGAAGCAAAAATCGGGTGACAGGTCCCACATCGGTTCCCACCGCTTCAACATATGGGGTTTTTATAACGGACAAGGGGATGCCCGTAACACGGTTTGTGAGTACGATATCATCTTCTTGAGCTTTTACAATCGCTTCTTTGTAGTTATGTTTTTCATGGCACTCTTCCGTTGCGATAAATCGGGTGCCCATCTGGACGCCTGCGTAGCCTATTTTTATCATTTCGGTAAAGGTATTTTCATCTCCGACACCTCCGGCACAAATGAGAGGGACTTTTAAATCCTTTAGATCTTGGTAAAGTGCTTCCGGCGAAAGCTTTCCGGCGTGTCCTCCGGCGCGGTTGTTGACACATATCAGGCCGTCAACCCCTTTTGAAAGCGCTTTTTCCGCCCATTTTCTTTCGGTTACGTCGTGGTAGACGACACCTCCTTTCGCGTGTACTTTTTCAACCACCCATTCAGGGTTGCCAAGAGCGGTAACTACAAAGCGAACGCCTTCTTCTAAAGCGATCTCAAGCCACTCTCTCATGCGATGCTCGTAGATTTTTGTCGATTTTTCCACCAGGATATTGATTCCAACAGGCTTTTGGGTAAGCGATCGTATTTTTTTAAGACCGTCTCTAAAATCGTAGCCGTGAACGTATACGAGGGAAAGGGGTTGTATAATCCCGATGGCGCCCGCCTCCGAGGCGGCGGCGACAAGCTCAGGGTTAGAGCACGGATACATCGCCCCACAGATTAGGGGCACTTCAATGCCGACCTGTTCGGTAAACGGGGTTTTCATGCTTCTTCTAAGTCGGGGATTTTGGGCATGGCTCGAAGGACGTTTTCTAAAGCGGCAAACTCCGCTAAAACGCGGTCGGTCTCCGATAAAAGTGCCGGGGTGTCTAAGTGCCCCACGAGCTTTTCTTGTTTAAAGAGCTCTTTTAAGTCTAAAAACGGCTGCGTCAAAATCTGAATCTGGATTTCCTTGTCGGCTTGAAAGCGACTTTCTTCTAAGGCTTCAAGCTGATGAATCAGCGCGATAAAAGGACTTTTTAAATCACCGTAGGAAAGGTCGTTTTCATTGATGATCGACTTGGCGACTTCAAAAAGAACAATCTCTCCTTTGATCGCTGTTTCGTTTTCGTGATGCTTCAAAGCATGAGTCGCAATTTTTCCGAGCGCGACAATCGGGTGGGCGGTAAGCGTCAAATCGTAGTTGGCAGAAGCGATGGCAAGCCTTCCCAAAGAAGTCATCGTTTGACTTAACACCGTCTCCATCTTTTTTTGAGCGGCTTGATAGCCTAAGCTCTGAAGTCTTGAAACAAGAGAAAAGAAAGTAAAGGCCACTTTATCCACTTGCCCCCCGGTGTTTTCATCAAGATCTTCCGTTAGATTGGCAAAGCTTTTAGAAGCTTTTAAAAACTCGACACCTATATTGCGAAGCTCTTGGATGCTTTCCTGTGCTAAAGAAGCATTTCCTCTTGAAATAGAACGGCTTGAGACTTCCGCTAACGCATCAATTCCGTCGATTAAATTTTCGACGTTATTTTTTCGAACATCGGCTGACGCCTTTTTTGCGATAAGCTCAGAGGCTTGAAAGGGGTCTAAATAGCCAGTGATGCGAATGATTAAGCCCCATAAAAGATCTAAGGCGATCCCAAAAAGGACGATCCATCCTAAAGAAAGATAAAGTTTTACTTCTGAGCTCGCCTCTTGTCCGAATACCCATATCGCGAAAGTGACTAAGGGAAATAAAAGTAAAAGAGCCGAAGAGACATGGATTTTAACGTCTCTTGCGAACATTCCCAGCAAACGGGGCGTAATATTTTGCTCTCCTTTTTGAAGTGGGCCCCAGCTGAAGGCAAAAAGAAGGGGTAGGGTCAAAACAAAAACCGCCGCAATCGGCAGCATCCAGTTTAATGGCAATTCGACGCCGCCGACATACCACAATAGGGCAGCAATGATCAGAGAAAAAAGGGTTGCTTTCATACCCCTTTTTATAGCAGACAAGGGGCTATGGAGACACAAGAAAAAATTAAAACGCATGACAAAGATGTAAAAGCAATTCAAAATCAACTGCTTAAGTGGAAGGAGGGGGAAATTAGTTCTGTTCCCGATCCGTCCAACAGCCATACTATGCGAAAAAAGCCGTATGCGCTAAAGGCCCCCCCGTTATCCTCCAGAAAGCTTGACCGTATCCTGGGGATAGACAAAGCAAGACAAACGATTCGTGTAGAACCTTATGTTACACAGGATCAGTGGGCTGAGTATTGTATTCGGGAGGGGTTTATCCCGCCGGTCGTTGCAGAATTCAAAAAAATTACCGTGGGCGGCGGGATTATGGGCAGTTCATTAGAATCCAGCTCCCACAGATGGGGGCAGATGAACGACTCCGCTATGTCTTATGAGCTTCTTTTAGGTGACGGTTCAGTTATTCATGCCTCTCCGGAAGAAAATCCGGAGCTGTTTTACGGCGTTTCGGGGTCTTATGGAGCTTTTGCCCGGATTTTATCCGCTGAGTTTCCCCTTCTTGTCGCCAAGCCTTTTGTCAATGTCTCTTCGTTCACTTTCGATTCGATTGAAAGAGGGATTCAACACCTAATGGAGCTTTGCTCGGAAGCAAGTCGTCCCGAATATATCGAAGCGCTTGTAATCGATCGAAACCGATTTAAAATTATTGTCGGGGAGATGTCTGATACGGCTAAATATGAGCAGTTTTCGCTTAAAAGCTCCGGCTCTATGTGGTACCATCAAAAAGTCATTCATGACAGCACACCTTTTTCGATGACTTTATACGACTATCTGTTCCGCTACGATAGGGGAGCTTTTTGGATGGGAACTTACGCACTTTGGGGGTCGCTTCTTACCCGTTTTTGGTTCGAAGGAACGCCTTTCATGCCCCAAATGCTTTTAAATAAGCTTAAATCGTTTCCAAAGGGGCACTACAACACCCCGAAGTACCCGAATGCGCTTTTTAGATCCCTTTCCGGTTGGATGATGGATTCGGCCGATCTTTACAAATGGCTTCATTGGAAGCGGGAAAATTGGTTCGAGAAGAATTTTGTGGTGCAAGATTTTTACCTTCCGACCTCGAAAACAACGGAATTTATCCATTACGCGCTTGATACCACAGAGATTAAGCCCCTTTGGATATGTCCCTGCAAAGGGACTAAGACTCCCCAGCTTTTCTCTCCGCAAGTGAATGAGGAGCCGCTTCTCTTTGATGTCGGCGTCTACGGTTTTCCGATCGAAAATCACTCCGCTGAAGAGGCGACCCGCCTACTTGAAAAGAAAACATATGAGTTAAGCGGCAAGAAAATGTTTTATAGCTGGAACTTTATGACAGAAGAAGAGCTTTTCACCCACTACGATAAAGCATCCTACGATAACTTAAGAGAGCTGGGAAAAGCGGAGGGTGTCTTTCCCCCCTTCACCCAAAAAACCGCCCTCTAAACTTGTGATTAATGATAAAAAGACTTCTTTGAAAGTAATCTATTGATCTTAAAGAAAAAGAAAAACGCAAAGAGCGCAAAGACGCAAAGGCGCAAAGGGCGGCTTCGCCGTC
>JAGROB010000029.1 GCA_020440465.1 Chlamydiia bacterium | reverse complement strand
GTTATATCGTTCTTATCGTTGAAAACTTAACAACTCATTCAACACCTAATCCCAGTTGAAGGAAGTGTCTAAAAGAGCTTCCAGAGCCTCATTATAGGGCTTAAAGTGAACTTTTAAACGCTGTTTAGTTTCCGATTTCATGGCAGGGTAGTCGCTTTTTCTCCCTTTTTCCGCTAGATTAAGCACATATCGATCCAAGCCCAAGAAATCAAACACCTTGTTCATCTCTTTCTGGGGGTTATCTCTTAGTTTTTTTGAATCGATGATTAAAAACTGCTCTCTTGGGAAAAAACTAAACCATCTTTCAAGTTGCTCGGCGTAGTGCCCCCGGGCGGTGTAAGAGAAGTTTCTGTGCTTAAAGCTTGTTTGGACCTCTCCGTTTAAAAGCTTCATTTCTTCTCTAGCAACAAGATCGGGCTCTTCCATGAGCGCTTTTTCAAAGGTTCTATTTTCGGTTCCCTGATAACGGTTCATCCAATATTGCGAATAGGCTCGATCGACAGGGTTTCTTAAAACCACAATAAACTTCGTGAACGGGCTCATCTTGAAGACCCGTTCAGGGACAAGCGGATGGAACAGGTAATAGGGGGACTTATCTCCTACGACAAATGAGCTATTAGGCTTTTTCGGAAACACACCCTTATACCATTCCCAACCCTTATTAAAGTGGAGATCAAAAAAATGAATTTCCCCTCTTGTCTTTAGAACCCTGGGATGCTGGTTCAAAAAATCGAACACTGCTGTCGTCCCCGATTTTTGCGCTCCGATAATCATATAATCGGGTGCCCAAGAGGCATTAAGCGTAATTACCCCAAATAGCGTTAGAAGGAGTTTTCTCAATTGGCATCCCATGGAAATTTACGATTTAACATCTTTTCCAAATCTTCGTTATACGATTTGAAGTGGTGCTTTAAAAATTTCCGAGTCTTTTCTTTCATGGGGGGATATTTACTGAATTTTTGATCGTTTGCGTTCTTTATGTTGTAGTGATACATCCCCAAAAAGCTAAAGACTTTGTTCATGGTTTTTTGCGGATCGTCTATTAACTCATCATTTGTGATGATTAAAAACTGCTCTTCTGGAAAGTAGGTAAACCAGCGAATAAGCTGCTCTGCATAGTAGCCGCGGGTAAGGTAAGAGCACCGACGATAGGTTTGACTTTTGTAATTGGGGCTTTTATAAAATTTATCCTCTTCTCCGGCCAAAAGAGAGGGCTCTTCTTCGATCGCTTCTTCAAAACTGCGTTTTTCCACCCCTAATCTTCTGTTCATCCAGTACTGGGAGTACGCCCGATCGACCGGGTTTCTTAACACCACGATGAATTTCATATTCGGGTATTCTTTATAAATTCTTCGGGGAACTAAAGGATGGAACATATAGTAAGGGCTTTTATCCCCCACCACATAAAAGGGGTCCGGTTTTTGTGCGAACTGCTTCCAATACCACTCGATCCCTTTGTTATAGTTATCATCAAAGAAGTGGATCTCATCCACCTTATTAACGCTTTTAGGATGTTGATTGATGTAATCAAAAACTGCCGTCGTCCCGGACTTTTGCGCCCCTATAATCATATAGTCAGGAGCCCACTTTGCTTCCAATCCTGCTAACATTAAAATGCTTAAGACTAAAAATCGCTGAATACCCATGAGACGCTCCTTTAGCATGATTCCTACCAGTCATTGTTTATCACAGAGGGTGATCTTATGCAACATCTACACGAATACAATGCTCTAAACGAAAGAATCCCGCGGCCCCATCGCCACACTCCAAAAAAACCAGGTAATTTTTTTCGGAATTTTAGCGAGGGGGTTTGGTTTATCGCGACGAGGAGTTAGAAGCCAAAGGCACCGCTAAAAAACAAAAAAATGGGGATATGAGAGATATCTCAAGATAACAAATGAACCTATCCGTAAATTGCTATT
>JAGROB010000028.1 GCA_020440465.1 Chlamydiia bacterium | reverse complement strand
GGGGGGGGGGGGGGGGAGGGAGACAGACTATCTCCTAACTCTCAAGTTTGGGTATTTTTGAGCTTTGCGAGACCTTTTTGGAGTGTAGAGACGTAGGTAGTCGCACTCCAAAAAACTCCCAAGCGGATTCACAATCGAGGAATTACGGGGAGGAAGCAAGCCGATTGGGGCATCTCGATGAAGGGCAGTGCATCTAGCACGGCCGAGGCGAGAGGCTCCCAAACGGCGCCGCTTACTCCCTGTAATTTAGAAGGCGTAGATAGCTTCGACCTCTACCTTCGAGTATTTATGCTGTCCACCACACTCGGGACGAGCAGCTTTGGTCCACTCGACAATATTGTTCAGCGTCAAGTGGTCGGTAAGGGCATAGAGGAACTCAAATTTAAAGCCTTTAAAATTCGTGTTACCCCGTCGAATACTGGTAAAGCTTTCGTCCAGAATGTTTCCGCGGCCAATACCCGAAGAATCTCCATCTGGAACGGCCACGGGCTCTACATGCTGATACTGCGCTTCGAACGACCAGTCGCCCTCTTTAAAGACGCTACCCACTTTAAATCCGATGTACCAGCCGTAGTTTGCGTTATGCAATGTAGCGGGTACGAGCGTTTTATTAACGAGAATGGGATATCGAACGGAAGACTGATTATGGTTGATCAAGAAAGCTCCGTAAACCTTTGCCGGCTTGCAGAAGTAATCCTCGTTTAAATTGTAGATAAGTGTGACTTGAGAGTTCAAGAACTTAAAGCCCCTTGGGTTATGAAACCAGGCGCCGTTTGTGTCAAAACACTGCGAACGTCCATTTTTTCTCCAGTCGACGAAGCTATACTTCACATCGAAACCGGAGTCGCAAATATTTAATAGACCCATCTCAACCACCCAGGCAAAGTGGTTAATTCTTTCGTTCACGACAAAGCCGGAAGTATACATATAGAAGTCTCCAAGAGACTCGTAGCGATTAGAATATTTAACCAAAATCCCGTCGAACTGCGATAGAAACTGAATATTGGAGTCAAAAACGTGGGATAAACGACGGCGACCGATCTCAAGATCGACTTTCTGCTCGTCGCAGGAAAACAGGCAATAGCCCATATAAGCTTTTTTCAAGCACAGGTTATTGCAACGTCCCGTACCATGCCAGCCTTCCGGATCTGGCGTATTGTCACCGTTAGCAAGTTCGCTGATGATATCTTGCGCCGATCCAGCTTTTTGAGAGGGGCATGCTTTATTGTTGTCAAATACCCCGGCAGACTCGTCATACTGTATTTGTGCTACAGCCCAGGTACACTCCGTTTTGTACGAAACATAAAAGTTAAATTCAATATCGAAGTCGTTTCGCGATACAGGGTAAGCCCCGTAGTTAATCGCATGTCCGCCGCGTAGTTGCTCTTGACGTCCAACAAAGCCCCCTTTTCTTCCCGACTCGTTCATATGACGCCATTCGGTACGGACATCGCCCCCGATTTTTAAATCATCGGCTTTTTTCTTAAGGTCGATATCCCGCTTTGATTGAACAAAGGCTCTTAAGGCATCAAAATCATTTTCGTTTAATAGCTCGTCATAGCGCGATCCATCTTGCTGTGTTACATCGGCAAAGGCTTGGGTGGCTGTAAAGCTTGCGACGCAAAAAAGCGAAAGCAAAACTTTTCTCAAAGTCATTATGAACTCCATAGTTTGGGGACAGAAAATATACGAGTCTCAGACTATAACGGTCTTAAAGAAGAAAGTCAAGCCTACATCGTGTACTGATAAGGGTTTGAGAGAACTCCCCATGATGGTTTTTTTCGACTGCCGTCAAGCCACGGTTTCCAGTCCAACATAGGAACCCCTTTTAATCCCAGCCTATCGACACGCCAAAGTTCCAGCTTTCCCGAAGCAGGGCTTACCAACATAGAGAAAAAATATCCGGGCCAATTCGTGTCGGCAAATTGCACTGATCTTGGAGAAATCCATCCAATTTGTCTAAATTTATCGGAAAGCATTTTCAAAAGATCCATCTCTCCCGATGTCACTAAATTATTTTCGATATAAATACCCAAAATTATTTCTATTAACTCATTTGCCGAAATGTAGGTTTCGGATAAATGCGATAAAACCTCTTTAAAAAAACCCATAAACTGGGGAATTTCCTCAAAAATCGATGGGGTGATGTCTTTTGTCGGAATAAACGGAAGTTTATCAAAAAAAACTTCCGCGATCGTCTCTTTTGCAACCACCCTTCTTCCGCCGGCATTAAGTGTTGTTTCTTGATCGATTTTATCCAGAATATAGTCAGCTAAATCGGGGGGACTCATCTCTCCCGGGAAGTTTAAAAATGCTCTTTTAAAGGCGGGTTTAAAACTTTCAGGAACTTTTTTTATGAGTGCTTGAATCAAGTGATCAAACATAAAATTATTGATGACGATTTTTTCCCAATATCTTTGGGCAGGATGAACGAATTCATCGCGAATCGCGGTATAGGTAAACTCGTCATCTTTCCAGGTATGGCAAAAAGGGGCTCTTCCAGGCATTAACGTAAAAGCGTGGGTGGGAGAGTGCATCAACATCCGTCTATAGGGCTCTTCCAAAAAGCGATCGGTGGTCTCGTACGGGATCTCTTTCATCGTATCGGCCAAAAAAACGATCAACTCAATCTCATTGTCGACATATCTCGAGGTCTCTTTCGGTTTTTCATCCAACCGGAAATAAGAGCTGATAAGTGTATTTAAGTTTCCGCCGGAAGTATACGCCCAAGGAAGTTTATCCATTTGATCCAAGTGATCAAGCGGATCTTTTATCATGGGCCGGTTGTGCTTTTTAGCCATTCTCCAAAGCGCCGACTCTAAAAACGCTTTGGTTCTAACTTGCTGAGAAGCCCTTGTGACAAGCGCCGAGATGTCTTGTTCAAGTCCCTCGAACTCTGCCTGATGGCTTAATTCCGACTCCGTCAAGGAAAAAAACGAAGTTAAAGCCTGTGAGTACGTATCGGGAGAGTCGATTCGGGTCCACTGCGCGGTGCTGGCTCTTCCGTGTTTGAATAAAAGTCTGAAGCCAGCGGGTCTGTCGTCCCAAAACCCTTCCGTCACCTCGTGCACTTCGGCGTCATATACTTCCTGAAAATATCTTGGAAAAAGCTCCAGATACCTATCAATCACCTCTGAAAATAAATTGGCCAGTCTTTTGGCGCGATAATGCTCTTTATTTCGCATCTCTTCAAAGGTTCTAAATTCATTCAACTTCGACTGGTAGTCTGCCTGAAGCCACTTCATCTCTCGCTCTGTCTGAGCGCTTTTCGCTCTTCCTTCGACAAACTTTAGCTGAGAGTACAGTACCTCGTACTCGTCTTGATAGCCCTGAACTTTTGCATTCGCTCTATCAAGCCGCTCTTTCGTCTCCTGAAATAGGGCTTGCCCAATCCCATCCGGCTCGCTCGGATCCATCCCTAAGCTGACATATAAGTTCCACGTCGAAAACTCTCCCTTCGTCTCAGCAAAAGAAGCTAACGTAAACTCCCAGGTCTTTAAAAACGCGTTTTCCGCAAGTCGCATGAAAGCCGATCTTCCCTGGGCTAACGCCTCCATCACTTTTGCCGCTTTTTGGCCCGCCCCTTTTTGCCCGCGATCGGCATGCGCCATCGTCATCATTAAGCTTCCGTAGACCATGTCTCGTGGGCGGTTAAGCCACTCTTGATAGGCGGCATCGGATAGCTCAAAATGCCTTAAAACCAGGGTTTTCAATAGCTTTTCGGGAGTAATCACAAAAAAGGAAGCTCCCGTGTCTAAAAACTTTAGCGTCTCAAACACCTTTTCAATGGTCTTTTCAACGCGCTCTTTTAAAGGCAAGTCCGACTCTATAATACCCACGGCCGTTAAAGCTGCCATAATCCCGGGTGAAAGTCCGATCGCCTTGAAGCGGTCGCTATTTCCCGAATCGAGCAAAATCGGCTTTCTAAAATCACCCACCCCCCAGCTTGCGCTCATGGGAGCGATTACTTCCACCCCACCCACAACTCTTTTAAGACGACCCGTCTCTAAAAGCTCTTTAAAGTCTTTTAGCATCTGGTCGGGCTGTTCCATCTGAAGTAAAATCGCAGGCGCGGTCGCAAAGCATGAACCCACACTTTGCCGTAGATACGTAAGCCAGGCCGAAACGGCTGCAATCCGTGTATCCAAGTCGGTAATCGAATGGTGTTCCGAAAGATCTAATGTCTCTCGGATCACTTTTTCCAAGATCGGATTTTGTTCGGGTCTCGAAAGACGATCAATTAAATTTCTGGTTCCATGAGAGGTTTTCATGTGCCTTAAGGCGTTCAAGATATGAAGCTGTCTTATCGTATCTTCATCGCGTCTTAAGGAGTAAATATAGGGATATTTTTTTGCCGCTTCAATCGCAGATTCGATCTTGCTTAAGTCAAGCTTTCCCTCTTCGGAAAAAAGGTGTTGGGCTAGTCGCCTGGCCCTTAAAGTTCCACGTATCAAAGACCCCTCTTGTACCTCCGATAAAGCTGCCCTTTTGGACAGATCGTCGTACTCTTCCGAAAAGATTTTTTCCATCTCCGAAACAGGGGAAAGTTTCTTCCTTTCACGGCTCGATCGGGTAAAGGCTTTTTTAAAATCGAAGTTCATGTTTAAAAGAATTCCCTAAAACCTATAAAATGATTGGTTTAAAGCTTTAAAATCAAGGTTAACCCGTTATGAAACTAAAACTTCGTAAAAACGCCTCCTCAGAAGTCGAATTATATGAAATGCCAGAGGGTACAAGCGCTCAAGAACTTGCGGAAAAGTTAAACTTAAAAGATCCCGGACAGGCTCTTGCCGCCGTTATCAACGGAAAGACGCTTGATCTCTCAACTCCCCTTAGAGATGGGGACGAGGTCACACTGCTCGGCTTCGACGATCCACAGGGAAAAGAAGTTTTCTGGCACACTTCCGCCCACGTTTTGGCGCAAGCCGTTCTTCGTCTTTACCCCAATGCAAAACCGACCATCGGGCCGCCAATTGAAAGCGGATTTTACTACGACTTTGCCGATCTTCACATCTCCGATGAAGATTTTGAAAAAATTAATAAAGAGATGGAAAAAATCGCTCAGGAAAACCATGCGTCTCAAAAAGAGGCGTTTCAAAATAAAAAAGAGGCGATCGAGCACTTTAAAGATAATAAATACAAAGTGGAGCTCATCGAAAGTTTCGATCCCGAAGCTCCCTTGACGGGCTACCGCCAGGGAGAGTTCTTCGACCTTTGCCGCGGCCCCCACTTGCCCAAGCTGGGAAAAATTAAGGCCATTAAGCTTTTAAAACTTTCGGGAGCCTATTGGAGGGGAGACTCCAAAAACGAGATGCTGACCCGTATTTACGCCATCAGCTTCCCCGATAAAAAACAGCTCAAAGCCCACCTTCAAATGCTGGAAGAAGCCAAGAAAAGAGACCATAAGATTTTGGGCCCCAAGCTCGATCTGTTCTCTTTGAAGGAAGAGGCGCCCGGAATGCCCTTCATCCATCCGAAGGGGATGCATGTGTGGAGCCAGCTTATCGACTTTTTAAGACATTTACTCGACAAACACCACTATATCGAGATCAAAACCCCCTCTATGATGACCCGAAGCTTGTGGGAGACCTCCGGACATTGGGCAAACTATCGGGAAAACATGTTTACCTCCGTCGTGGAAGATCGCGATTTTGCGATCAAACCGATGAACTGTCCCGGCTGTATGCTCTTCTATAAGACGCACTCCCACAGCTACCGAGAGCTTCCCTTAAGAGTCGCCGAAATCGGAAACGTCCATCGTTTCGAGCCCTCCGGTGCTTTATCGGGATTGTTCCGCGTTAGAAGCTTTCACCAAGACGATGCGCATATCTTTATGAAGCCGTCCGACATCGAGTCGGAAATTTTGAAGGTTTTAGAGCTAGCCGACGTCATATACTCC
Source organism: Chlamydiia bacterium (assembly GCA_020440465.1). GTDB lineage: Bacteria > Chlamydiota > Chlamydiia > Chlamydiales > Parachlamydiaceae > JAGROB01. The sequence continues at coordinate 10,170 of JAGROB010000028.1, read as the reverse complement.
GCCTTCGGCCTTCAGTATCACTTAGAGCTTTCGACTCGCCCCGAGTCGAACACCGTGGGATCGGATGAAGAGTGGCATTTGGCTACAGAAGGCTTAAGAGGCGCGCTTGAAAAGTCGGGAAGACCCTACAAAGTGAACGAAGGGGATGGTGCCTTCTACGGCCCCAAAATCGACTTTCACATCAAAGATGCCCTGGGAAGAACCTGGCAGTGCGGCACCGTTCAGCTGGATATGTCTTTGCCCGAAAAGTTTGATCTGGAATACATCGACCAAGATGGCGGAAGAAAGCGCCCCGTGATGATCCACCGCGCTCTTTTTGGCTCCATCGAGCGATTTTTCGGAATTTTGATCGAGCACTTCTCCGGCAAGTTCCCCATGTGGCTCTCTCCCGTGCCGATTCGAATTTTGACTGTGGCCGATCGCCACAACGCTTGGGCCGATGCCGTAAGGGAAAAAATTAAAGCCGCCGGCCTGCTTGTAGAAGTGGACGAGACAGGAGAGTCGGTCGGTAAAAAAGTAAGAAACGCACAACTTGCGCAGGTTAACTATATGTTAACGATTGGAGACAAGGAAGTGGAGCATCAAACCGTTAATTTAAGAACGAGAGACAATGTCGTCAGAGGCGAGATTGGCGTTGAAGCCTTCTTAGAGACCGTTTTGAAAGAGTACCGGGATAAATCGCTGACTTCTCCCTTCACCTGAAAACCTTTTTCATGTAAAACTCTCTTAGATTATATTGAGAGAGTTTTACATGAAAACCGTCACCGTTTCGAGTTTTAAAGGGGGTACTGCCAAGACCTCCACCGCACTTCACCTGGGTGCCGCGCTTGCTAAATTCCACAAGAAAAAAGTCCTTTTGATCGACTTTGACGCGCAAGCTAACTTAACTACAGGACTAGGCTTCGACCCCGATGAGCATGACAGCATGGCTCCTGTTTTGCAGGGCAACAAAACCATCGATGAAGTTATTAAAAAAACCCAAGTGCCTAACTTATCCCTGGTTCCCGCAGACACCTGGCTCGAAAGAGTCGAAGTGACCGGAGCCTTGGCCCAAGACCGCTACTCCCACGAAAGACTCCGTAAAATCTTGGACCCCCTAAAATATGACTTCATCATTATCGACACCCCCCCGTCTCTTTCCTGGCTTACCGAATCGGCTCTGATCGCATCAAGCCACTCTCTTGTCTGTGCCACCCCGGAGTTTTATAGCGTGAAGGGGCTCGATCGCCTTTCACAGTTTATGAATAGCATCTCCGAAAGACACCCCCTTCAGGTAATGGGTGTCTTGTTGAGTTTTTGGAACCCAAGGGGGAAGAGCAACGATGCCTTTCTGGATGTGATCGAAAGAACTTTTCCCAACAAGCTTCTATCCCAAAAGGTTCGAAGAGACATTTCCGTATCGGAGGCGTCCGTCATGGGCAAGCCGCTATTCGACATTAACCCCAAAAGCCGCGCCGCCGAAGACTTTAAGAGCGCCGCCAAGGAGATTTTAAAACGTCTATGAAAAGCATGAACGCACTGATTGGGGAGAGAATGAAAAGCTCATCCCCGAATAAAAAAATGCAGATGTTAGCGGAGCGGTCGGCTGCCGGCGAAAGAAACAGTTTTTCGGGGCTTTTCGGCTTAAGTGAGCTGACTGAACAAGAAAAGTCTAAAATCGAGACGCTGTTAGAAGAGTTTTCAACCGGAAAAGAAAATCTTTCTCAAGATTTATCGGAACTAACCCAAATTACGTCTGAAGTCAAAGCGATCAACCATCAGGCAGCGCTTCTTCATGGGGAGCGAATCAAAAAAGCGAATGACATCTTAAAGAAATACAAAGACGGGGCTTTTACCGGCTGGTTGATAGCGACTTACGGCAACAGACAGACCCCTTATAATTTATTGCAGTACTACGAGTTTTACGAAGCGCTTCCCAAGCCGCTTAAGCCCAAGGCAGAAACAATGCCCCGGCAAGCGATTTATACTTTAGCCTCAAGAGAGGGAGAGTTTGAAAAAAAATTGGGCGTAGTCGAAGGGTATGCAGGAGAGACAAAAACCGCTTTACTGGCTTTAATTAGGGAGCTTTTCCCCCTAAAGTCGCACGACAAGCGGCGCCAAAATTTATTTTATACGGCTATGGTCGAAATAGAAAAAGTACGCTATACCTTGGGAAAAATAGACCAACTTACGCATAAACAAAAAGAAGAACTCCAGACGGAGTATCAAAACTTAAAGACCTATATAGAACGCATCCACACGAGATAAAGTCATGTTAGGAACCGGTGAAATTGTGCTGATTTTAGGAGCTGCAACGCTTCTTTTCGGGGGAAAAAAAATCCCCGAGTTTGCCAGAAACTTAGGCAAAGGGCTCTTTGAGTTTAAGCGTGCGGTTAAGGGCGAAGAGGTAGGCGTGGAAATTGTTGTAGAGCCGGAGAAAAAGGATCCGTCCGATTGACCGAGTCTTTCGCTCCTATATCAGAGCATCTTAACGCACTAAGACTTGCGCTTTTTAAAGCCTTTTTCTTTGTCGCAATTGGAATGGGTTTATCTTTCGCTTTTTCGGAAGAGCTGATCCATTTTCTTTTAACCCCCTTACCGGATAAAGAGCTGGTCTTGTTCAGCCCGCTAGAGGGGTTTGAAATCGCCTTTTGGACCAGTCTAATTTTTGGCGCGTTATTTTCCCTTCCTTTTTGGATTGTGCCATGTCTTAGCTTTATCTTTCCCGCCTTTACCGAACAGGAAAAAAAGGGGCTTTACCCGTTAATGGGACTCTCCATTTTTTGCTTGGGTTTGGGGGGCGTTGTCGCTTATAGCTTCTCTATCCCTTTCATGACTCAAGCTCTTTTTGATTTTAATGAGTCTTACGGAAAGAATTTATGGGGAGTCAAGAGCACCATTGATTTCATGCTAGGGATCTATCTTGCTCATGCTGTTTTATTTGAGGCAGGATTAGTTTTGTTCTTTTTGGTGCATGGAGGACTCATCAAGTACCGTACTCTCAAGCAAAAAAGAAAGGCGGTTTATCTTATCATCTTGATTGTAGCAGCTATTTTAACGCCTCCGGACGTAGCGTCCCAACTCCTTTTGGCCGTTCCCATGATCGCTCTTTATGAGATTGCCTTAGGCTACAGTTATCTTAAACGGGTTTAAGGACGATTGACGACATGGACAAGGTCATCCCTGTCTTTTTCATCGAGCCACTCTCTCCAGTGGTCTACCAGATACCCAAACTCATCCATAAGCGCGCCAAATACTTCCGGCTTGGCAGCTTGTGCCTGTCCGTCATAATGAAGAATCACCTGAAAGGCCTCGTCATCCAAGGTAAGATAGGTTTCAATGACTCTATCGTCAAATGGAGGTCTTTTTTTTATGGCTTCTCTTACGCTGATCGGAATAAAGTTACCCCCCCAGTAGACCGGAGCGGATAAATTAATCGCTTTGTTGGAATCGCTTACTTTTAACGTGACGACGGAACCGGCAAGTGAAAATTCCGTGACTTTATTTTGTTGAAGATCAGTTATCAAGCTTTTCAACTCGTTAATACTCAACATATTAATCACCACCTTAAAAGATTGCAGGGGACTGAATTACCTGCCCGTACAACAAGATTATAGCATATTACCGATAAATATAATAGCTTGACATTCCTGTCCATAGGCTCTTAATATGTTCTTTACTAAAACTTTATGAAAAGATTCTCGCTATGCCCTTTCGTCTGATTTTAATTTTTCTAGCTCTGATTACCTCACTTCACGCCAAAAGCTTAAAACCGAAATGGGAGTTGGGAGTCGTGGCCATCTTTCAGAACGAAGCTCGGTTTCTTAAGGAGTGGATAGAATTCCATAAGCTCGTCGGCGTAGAGCATTTCTGGCTCTATAACAACGCTTCTAAGGATGATTATAAGAAGGTTCTGGAGCCCTACATCAAGTCGGGATTGGTCGAGCTTATCGAATGGCCAAAGACCTCCGACAATGTGGTCGAGTGGAATAATATTCAGTCTGCCGCTTACAAAAATGCGATCAAAAAAGCTCAAGGCAGGGTTTTTTGGCTTGCCATCATCGACACCGACGAGTTTTTGTTTAGCCCCACACTGACTCCAGTCCCGGAGGTCTTAAAGCAGTATAAAGGCAAAGGAGGTGTCGCGGTTAACTGGCTAATGTTTGGCACCTCTGGGGTGAAAACCGTTCCCGAAGGGGGCCTTTTGACGGAGTTTTTAACGCTTCGGGGGCCGATGGATTATCCTGCCAATATCCACGTTAAAACCATTGCCAATCCCTTTTTCGTGAAAGACGTCAACAACCCCCATTTTGTAATCTACCAAGACGGTTTTGACTCTGTGACTCCTTCCGGAATTGCTTTTAAAGGACCCTTTAGTCCCTCAATAGAGCATGATCTTCTTCGAATAAACCATTATTGGCCACGGGACGAAGATTTTTTGTATGCGCAGAAAATCCATAGACGAATCTCTTGGGGCTCTGCCATCCAGGATATTTTAGATAAGGTAGAAGCGTTAAACCAGTACCCTGATGAAGCGATTTTACCCTATGTTCCCTTGCTTAAAAAAGCGATGGAAGCTACAAAGTAATTCATGGAATCTGGACATTTTTGGGCTTCTCTTTTGGGGCTTTACTACCTTATCCTTGGCGTGATCCTCTTATTTAGAAAAGAGGCGGTTTTAGCTTCTGTAGAGAATTTTTATAAAAACCCCGGCTCCCTTTTGCTCGGGGGGATTTTCGCGCTTTTCTTGGGGCTGGCAATAGTTTCAACCCACTTAGTCTTTGTCATGAATTGGCAAGGGATTATTACTTTAATCGGGTTTTTAGCCATCATCAAAGGAGTTATGATGATCGCTTTTCCGAAAGATCTTGAGGTCACAGCCCGGAGATTTTTAGACTCCAAGTACTTCACGGCTTGGGTGATCGCGATTATACTCCTCGGCGCCGCCCTTTTTTACAGCGCTTATCTTTAGGCCTACATGACTTTCAAAAGGCTTTGATAGAAGGGAATAAGACCTGCTTGAAGCTCTCTTTTGACTTCCACAAGTACCTCATCATCCACCTTGTGATATCGAGGAGCTTCCGTAAGCGATTGATGCTTTTCCATTAATGTCCCTTTAGACTGAAGACTTTTTCCGGGAAGCTTCCAGTGTCCCTCAAACACTTCGAGCGAAGGCATCCCCTTCGAATAAGAAAACAAAAGCGTGACCCGCATAGTCGCATCATAGGCTTGATCTTCCTTATCGGACAAAATAACCGGGTCGGAAGGAATAAAGGCCTCTACCAAAAACTCTTCGCTATTGTCGCTGTTCCACCCTTCGTAATTTCTTCCTTCGTGCTTATCAAACAGCTCTTTGATAACAGCAGAAAGCTTCTCTCTTCGAACAATGATAAGCCCCCTTCCCAGGGTTTGATTCATGGGCTTTAAAACCAGAACCTCAGAAGGAATTTCCTTAAGAATTTTTTGGACGACTTTTTCATCCCCATTTTTGGGATATAAACCCCAGGCGGGCCTTAAAGACCTTGCCTCCGGAACTTTATCTAAAGCTTTTGCTACCAGGTGCTTATTGTTAATACACGAATAAAAGGCTCTGTCGATAAAAATCACACCGGGATACTCTTCCGGAAGGGCTTTAGAAATTTTATAGGGTGCGGCAAGCACAATGCCCTGATACTCATAAAGATTTTTAGGATTTTGAGGGATTCTTTGACAGACCTTTATAAAACTTGGCGCGTTTAAAAGCGTCTCAAAGCTTCTGAACTCTTTTCCTCCGACTTTTTCAAGAGCCTCTCTTGTTTTGCTGTTTAAAACATCTCTTTTTAAAAACCAGATACGGGGAACTTTTTGAATTAGGGATTCGGCAAAAAGATGGCCGAAAAATCCTTTTTTTCCCTGGACAGTATCGGGACCTAAAATATTAGATTTTCCACCCGTTTGAAGCTCGCAAATTTTAACGCCGTCTCGCGCGTTATACTTTAAATCCGCCACAATAAAGCTGATATCGGCATCTATCGCGACCAACAGCACTGGAAGCCAAACCAGACAAATAAAAAGGATTTTTTTCATTCAAACTCTTTTAAAAGATCCTTATAAGCCTTTTCAAGCCGCTTCTGGATTTTCATAAGCAGGTTAAACTCTTCATCCGCTTTTTCAAGTTCGGGGACGGGTGTCTCCGAATCTTCCTTTGACACAGAATCAGGACGATTTTCATCCATCAGTAACACCTAACATTTTTAAATAGAGCGGGATAAAACCATACTCTAAGTCTTTGATCACTGCAGCTTTCGTCCCTTCGTCAACTTCTGCATAATGTCCCCCTTCGGCATAAGATCGATGCTTTTCAATCAGCGTACCGGAGCTGTGGATCGATTTTTCCGGAAGCTTCCAATGCCCCTCTATCCAGTCCATGTGCGACTTCCCATTGCTGTAGGTCATGAGCAAGACGACTCGCATTGTCCCGTCGTACAACTTATTATCCAGCAATCTTGCGACCACCGGATCGGATACGGCAAACCCCTCTACCAAAAATTCGTGGGCAGGGTCATTTGACCAGTATCTATAAGAGTCGTCATCGTAGCTTTTTAAGCTATCTTTTTTATTTAAAATCAAATTAAGCGTCTGGCGAAGTTTTTCCCGCTCCACGATAATCACGCCTTTTCCGCGGGTCGCCCGTCTTGGCTTAATCACTAATATGTCGCTCGGAATGTCAGAAAGTATTTTTCGAACAAGGTAATCGGAGAACTTTTTTTCATATAGACCCCAAGCGGGCTTAAGTTTTGCCGCTTCGGGCACCTCGCTCATGGCTTGGTTCGTGAGATATTTGTCGCTGTTAAAGGGAAAAAGCGCCCCGTCCATTAAGATAATGCCCGGATAGTCGTGATAAAAGTCTTCTCTTGATCTCACTCTTTTGGGTCTTACATAGACAAGACCGTGATAGCTATCAATCGACTTATGATCTTTGGGCTTTTGTTTAGCAACCGCTTTAAAGCTTGCGAGTGCGAGTAGCTTCCCATACTCGGACGCTTTTTCCCAACTGGGGTGGGCTTGAAGCGTCTTTTTGATTTCCCGATCAGTCATGTCATACTCAATATACCAAGCCTTTTTGACATACTTATCGACTGCCTCCGTAAACAGATTGGCAACTGCTCCCGTCTCCCCCACAAGCAAATCGTACCCTTTGAACCTGGAGTAGCTGCCTGGCTGAATTTCGCACACCTTAACGCCATCCACAGCATTGTACTTCAAGTCCAATACGACAAACGAAATATCGACAGGAAGTCCCGCAAAACTTACAGCAACCCATAGCACAAAAAAAATTGTCAGTCTGAACATATTTAGTCCCTTAGAAAGTGCTCAAAATGCTTTATTTTACGGAAAAAAACTTAAAAATTAAAATATTTGTTTTTTTTCTGCGCCAATGGTATGTGCATACATCAGAAATATGGAGGCAAAAATGCTACGTGCGTTAAAAAAGAAAGCCCTGTTAGCAATGGGGATTTTCTTATTAGCTTCTAAAGGACACGCAAGTCTTTTAGGAAGCTATATTGACTTGGATACCGGTTACAGAACTGACAATATTACAACAACAGGACTCGCCATTACTGACGATTTCTCTGTGTTCAGAGTTCCATCGATTTCTATTGAAGATCAACAAACCTTCCTGCTGGGAGGAAAACTTCAATGGGTTTCTTGTTCAAACGTGTTCATCAAAGCCGATGGTCACTACGGATGGGTTCTTGACGGCCATACTGCTTTTCTTGATCCCGCAAGCTCAAAAAATGGACACACTTCCGACGCCAGCTTAGGATTCGGATATTATTCTTGCTTATGCAATGCATGGAATTTAGCTTTGAGCGCTGGATGGTCTTACGACTATTACACATGCAGATCGATAGAAGATCAGGCTGAGTCACCTAACCCCCGTAATATGGAATATACCAGCAGATTTCAGGGACCATGGATTGGTGTCGGGTTAATTTATCAGCCCTGCGATTCATTAGATATCCTGGTTAACTATGAACTTCATCATGGCTGCTGGAAATTTAACCGGGAAAACGTTGACTCAAAATTTCTCGAGCAATCCTACAACAACAATATGTGGGGGCAAGTAGTTGAGTTTGATACTACCTGGACCTTTGAAAACTGCTGGCATCTAGGTTGCGACTTAAAGTGGAAGTTCTATCACGATCAGAATCAAAAACATAGCGGTATACATTATAAAAATTCCTCTGCAGATGTTCCCGGACTTCACACTGCAGTAACTTCGGCTTCATGGCAAATATTTACCGCTACAGTCCATTTTGGACGTAGTTTTTAATTCTAATAAGGAGAAATTACAATGATGAACATCGCAATATATGGTTTACTTGTCTTAGCGTTTATAGTTCCTGTATTTCCTGCAGATGGTGTGGGCTACGATCACAACTACGTTGCTCTTGATATGGGCTATCGCTACGATAGAGTAGACGAAAAACAGTCGGTTATATACCCCCAAATAGGTAAAGGCACTTTTATTGAACAGCTAAAAAATGGAGCCACTTTTACCCTTGGGGCCTCCGGAGCCTGGTCAATGCCATGCAATAGATTTTTAGTAAAAGGGGAAGGCCACTATGGATGGCTTGATGCAGATGTTAGCCAGTTTGGATTGGCTAAAGCATCGGGCAGAGGTAACACCGTTGATTATTCAGTAGCAGTAGGTTACTCGTTTGATCATTTTTGTGCTCTTGAGATCATCCCCTTTATTGGCTATGGATATGATCGAATTAAGTGTAAAACCTCTAACTTTACAGCTCCTGATGCTGTTGATGTGGACTTTGTCCCCGAAGAAAAACGATATACGTTTTATGCTCCTTGGGTAGGGTTGGATTTGGTCCCTCGTATAGATTGCCTTCCTTTTGATCTTTCTATGGGATATGAATTTCACTATGGACGCTCAAAAGTATCTACAAAAACGGATCCGGCTTTCATTTTGTTTGGTCAATGGACATATGAAGCTAAATTTAAACATACGCAAGGACACGTGTTTCGTCTTGAAGGTTCGAAAACATTTTGTGAATCATGGCTTGCTAACTTAGCCCTGAAATACACCTACTGGCGCAACAACGCAGACACCTTTGATGTGAATGGATTTATTGAAGAATCCGTTGATCTACCTGGTACTATCCAGTACGGAGAGGTGCTCCAATGGAGATCTTTTTCGCTAACATTTAGTTTAGGGAAGACGTTTTAAGGTTGTTCTAACTTAAACAGTCTCTTTTTATGCTCCGCAGATCTCTGGGGTGATCGTTAAATCGATCACCCTTTCATTTATCACTCATAAACGGCCTCATATCTAGTGCTTGCCCCATTTTTCTAATAACAGAAGGCTTTTCGATTAAAACAAGCAAAAAGCCAGTCGTTTGAGCCACCAACCCCCGTTCAAATTACAAGAATTTTAACGTGCTGTGTAGGCTTGGTTTGGAGATGTTCCTCTTTCTGGGTAAACATGTTTTAAAGCGCCTTTTTTAACTAATGGACTAAGATGTTGTTTGACAAGATATTTTTTATCTTTTTTGTTTAAGAGTTCAGCTAACTGTTGAGCCGTTAAGGGATGCCAAGCGCGGGTGTGTTGCCTAAATCACTCTAAAAGCGACGTTGCGAGCCACAAAGTTCCAAATTGAGTCTTGATAGGATAAAAAACATGGGCTACTCTCTTTGTGATCAAACTCAGGAGAAGCCCAATGAGCCACAAGAATCGTGACTGGTCAAAGTATAACAAATCACTGGTAAATCGAGGCAACATCTTTTTGTGGGTCAGCCCAGAAGCTTTAAGTGACTGGAATGCCAAGAGGAGAAAATGCAAGCTTGGTAGACCCTATAAGTTCTCTGATACATCAATAACGACTGCCGCCACACTGCGTTACGTTTTCAACCTCAGTCTTCGTACCTGTCAAGGCTTTCTAAGAGCACTTTTTCAAATGCTCAAAATCGAGCTCGATGTGCCCTGTTATACTCAGGCATGCAAGAGGATGAAAAAGATTGAGCTGCCCTCTCATCTCCTCCAAAGGAAAAAGATCAAGCATGTCGTTATCGATTGTACAGGTTTAAAAGTCTACGGCGAGGGAGAGTGGAAAGTGAAAAAACATGGTGTAGGTAGTCGCCGCACTTGGAAGAAGCTACATTTAGCCATCGACGAAAAAACTCAAGAAATTG
>JAGROB010000005.1:15620-15898 GCA_020440465.1 Chlamydiia bacterium | reverse complement strand
GATAAGGCAGCTCAAGAGCCCGACCCATTGAACTTTAAAGAGCCGGTGTTAGTGATCGGATCGACACATGCCCCGGAAGAGAAGCTCTTTTTAGACGTGGTATCAAAAGTATGGGAAAACACGCCAAATCTTAAAGTCTATATTGTGCCACGCCATCCGGAGCGCTTCGATCAGGTCGCAAAGCTCATCGAAAATAAGGGGGTTGCCTACACCCGATCATCTAAGAAGGAAACAGGCTCTGAAAAGCTTGTGTTAGTCGATGAAATGGGGAAGCTTAA
>JAGROB010000005.1:0-15555 GCA_020440465.1 Chlamydiia bacterium | reverse complement strand
GGGCATAATATTTTGGAGCCGAGTTTCTTCGGGCGCCCTGTTATCTTTGGCCCCTACATGCATACCCAACCGGAGCTTGTCGAAATGGTGAAAGCTTCAGAGGCGGGGATACAGGTGGACGAGTTCGATCTTAAAGACGCTATTGAAAACCTTATTCAAAACCCCTATCAAGCCAAAGCCTTCGGCAAGCGAGGCTTCGATCTTGTCCGCCAAAGCACAGGCGCCCTCACCCTTACCCTCAATACCCTGAATCAAATCCATTAACCAGCGAACCGGTCTGTTGATATATTAATTTAGGCGGGGAGTTGGGTGCGGGATTTGCCCAGGTAAAGGATGCTGGAAGACCAGGCAATGAGGGCGATGAGGATGAAGGGGGTCAGGTAGGGGGCAGTGATGAGGACGGAGCTTGTGCCAAGGGCTTCCATTAAGCCGATCTGGATCCAGGAGGAGCCCGACTTACCGAAGCGGGAGGCGACGACGTCGACAGCTGCTTTCCCTTTGACTTTGATATCTTCGGATAGGGGAATATAGGCCATCTCTTTTGTGGGATCGAACAGGCAGTACTTCATAGACTTGCAGGCGACATTGTGAATGGCGCCGATAGTGACTAATGTTGCAAGGGAAGCTACTCCAAAGAAGCTTCCGAAGAAGTAGGCAGCTAAGAATGCCACGGAGGCAAGTCCCAAGATCAGGGGAGTCAGTTGGGCGGAGAGCTGCCAACCCCACTTTCTAAGGATATTTCCCCCCACGAAAAGCGCTAAGAAAAGAGAGACTAATCCCGTTGCGAACGAGACAATTCCCATGAATGCCTGATAATCTTTGGAAAGGGGGTAATACTGTTTGAGAGTCGCTTTCCAAAGCACTTCAACCATGTTCACCGAAAGGCCGTAGCCGATCACCATTAAAGCAATCGCGGCTAAGCTGGGCGACTTTAGGACCTGGAAAAGCCCGTCGTGAAGCGATAAGGAATTCTTTTCTTTTTTTGTTTCGGGCGCGGCGGATACTTCGTTTCGGTCGATCCACCAGTAGCTTAAGATAATTAATAGGGTAACGGCAGTTGCGATTCCCATAGTTACTTGAATCGTGCTGGCAAATTGATCGGCAGGGTACCAATGGGCCACTTTCCAAAGCAGGGGGCCGGAAGCGATCACGCCCAAGTGCCCCCCGGCGGAAAGCAAGGGGTAAAATCTGCCCGCTTCAGTCAGAGTATTGATGCGGTTGGCAAACCCCCAAAATAAAAGGGCGATGACGACTCCGCCCCAAAGCTCTGCCATTAAGAAAAAGAGCGAATCCATCCAGTAGCGCCAGATAACGACCCAGTGGGCACGAGACTCTCCTAAGTAGCTTGTGATAAGGTCGGCGCTTGAGTGTGGGCTTAGCCATTCTCTATTGGGATAAAGAAAAAATCCGTAAAGGGCAAAGAAGATTAAGAAGGGTGTGATGGTTGTGTAAAAAAGTTTTGATGGGGTTAAAGAGTTACTCAGGCGACTATAGATAAGCATGAATAAAAAGGCCGCGATCAAGACGACGCCGCCCTTCAAAAGCGGAATCACTTCCGCACCGGAACCTTTGCCCGTAACGATCAGAGTGTCTTTCGTGCTGTGGAGGATGGTGTAGTTGAAGGAGACTAACAGTTTCATGAAAAGCAGGGGAAGGAATTTGGAGAGTTCTCTCCCGTGTACCGGAAGTAGCCGGCGTCTCCACTTGCTGAACGGCTTGTGAGAGCTTTTTTGATCCTGCATCAAACGATATTGTAAACCATAGGAGGGATAAAAATCCAGAAAAATAAAAAAGTTTGAATTGTGGGTTGCGGAAAAATGGGGCGGTTTGCTAAGCTTTAGCCAACTTCCTTGATTTACCGCGGGGTGGAGCAGGGGTTAGCTCGTTGGGCTCATAACCCAAAGGTCGGAGGTTCGAATCCTCTCCCCGCTATTTTTCATATATACCGGTCTTCTGGCGGCATAGCTCAGTTGGTAGAGCAGCGGAATCATAATCCGTGGGTCATCGGTTCAAGTCCGGTTGCCGCTATTGTAATCCCTAAGTGTTTTTTGGAGTGCGGCGACCTGGCGCCACTCTTAGACGACGCGACCTGTCGCGTCGCAGTCATAACGATTTTCTGAACAATTTAGATTTAGTGGACTTAGTGGACGGGTGGACCTTGTGGACCTTGTGGACACTGTGGACACTGTGGACAAGTTGGGCAAATCACGTCATTCAACAACAATATTCTGATGCATTGGAAGATTTGTCTTGAACACTGAGATGTTCCCATGATGTCCACCAGGTCCACCAGGTCCACAGTGTCCACCCGTCCACTAAGTTCCCCCCCCCTTGCTCCAAAACCCCTCATCCGTTAAACCTCCAAAAAAGGAGGCATCCTATCACCGTAGCCGATACTTGGGGTTTAAGTTGGGTGTTCGATATTTTTGCACCGAAGCGAAAAACGTTTGTCGTTAACGTGAATGACTCGCATCGAAACCAGCTTACCGACGTCAAAGTACAGCTTTTTGTCCAAAGATATTCCACCCAAGTTCCCTATCTTGTCGCTGAAACCTCTGAAACAAGCTTCTCGGGTGCTTACCTTTTAAACTACAGCTGGCATTCCTGGTTTTCTGACGAAGATGTTTTCGGTTTTACGATAAAAGCTGTCAAAGCGGGAGAAGTGCTAAAAAAGATAACTCTATACCTTGAAAGCTCCAAAAAAAGCGAAAGAGTGGATCAACGCTTAACATTGGGCCAATTAGGGTTGTCGTAGTAGCTTTCGTTGTTGGGTTGGTTGTGCCAGGCATCCTGGGAGGTGTTTTCTCTAAAAGTTCCCGGCGGCTCGTTGTAGCTTCGATAGACCCGTTGGGGTTGTTGGTTTGTATAAGGCTGATTGGATACTTCTTGTGATCGTTTGGATCGAATGACTTCAACCTCTCTTGTGGGCTGTTGATCTGTCTCCTCAACGTAGTTTATCGTGACGGCGGCAATTGAAAAGGGGACTATTAAAAGAAATAATTTATGCATATTAAAAACCCTCCTATAACCTGATTATAAAATATTATAATTTAAATCAGGGGGTTTCCATAAGTGCTTGATAAAGAAGGGGGTGCACCTTTCCGTTACTGGCTAAAATCCGCCCTCCGTAGATGTCTAGCCGATTGCCGTCATACCCCGTTACCCTGCCTCCGGCCTCTTCCACCATCAAGCTCCCGGCTGCTACATCCCAGGGCTGAAGCCCCCGCTCCCAGTAGCCATCCAGTCTTCCGGCCGCAACATACGCTAAGTCGAGCGCAGCGGAGCCACCCCGACGTACCCCTTGGGTTAAGTGAGTGAGTTTAGCAAATTCTTTGTAATTGGTTTCGGGAGACTTTTGCCGATCGTAGGCAAAACCTGTCGCTAAAAGGGACGTATCTAAAGTTTCGGCTTTGGAAACCTTCAATCGTTTGTCATTCAAATAAGCCCCTTTGCCTTTTTCGGCTTTAAAAAGCTCCTTTTGATAGGGATTTTGAATCACGCCCACAATGGGGTCTCCCTGATAACAAAGAGCAATAGAAGTTGCGAAAACGGGATATAAGTGAGTGTAGTTGGTTGTGCCGTCCAAAGGATCGATAATCCAGCTGTACTCGGCGTTTTGTCCGGCTTCCAACCCCGATTCTTCGGCAAGTATGGTGTGTTCCGGGTAGTAATGCTTAATCACTTTGATGATTGCTTGTTCGGATGCTTTATCTGCTTCTGTCACTAAATCGGAAAAACTCGTTTTTTGTTCGATGGCTTCAAGTTTTCCCCAGTGGAGTAAAAGGGCTTCACATCCGGATCTCGAGGCCTCTAAGGCGACTTCAAGAAAAGTCATGCTCCTCCGTAGACCCTTTTAAAGCCGTCGTGGAGCTTTGTCCCTGACTTAAAACCATCGTAACTTCATCAAAATATCCCGCTCCCACATAGCTTTGATGCTTAACGGCAGTATAGCCCAGCTCGTTGGCAAGTTCGAACTCATGCTCCTGAAAATCGGAGTAAGCTTTCATGCCATGCTCTTTATACCGAGCCGCTAGCTCAAACATGGAGGCATTTAGAGTATGAAAACCCGCAAGGGTAATGAACTGAAACTTATAGCCGAGATCCGCGAGCGTTTTATGAAAGTTCAACATCTCTTTGTCACCCAGGTTTTTTTTCCAGTTGAAAGAAGGGGAACAGTTATAGGCCAAAAGTTTACCCGGATACTTTTCGTGAATACCCTTTGCAAACGCTTTAGCCTGCTCTAAGTCGGGAGTGGAGGTCTCGCACCAGATAAGATCGGCAAAAGGGCAGTAGGATAAAGCGCGTTTGATCGCGTAGTCGGTGCCGTTTTTGAGCTCAAAAAAACCTTCCGAAGATCTTTTGCCGGTTAAAAACGGCTGGTCGGTAGGATCGTCATCCGATCGGATATAGGTAGCACCCTGAGCATCTGTACGGGCGATGATAAGCGTCGGCACCCCCATCACGTCGGAAGCCAGTCTTGCGGCTCTTAACTTTTCGATAAACTCATGTGCGGGAACCAGGACTTTACCCCCCATGTGTCCACATTTTTTTAGTGAAGAGAGTTGGTCTTCCAAGTGCACTCCGGAAGCGCCTTCTCGGATCATCGCCTTAATCAGCTCAAACGTGTTAAGGGGGCCCCCGAAACCGGCTTCGGCGTCGGCAACGATGGGGGCAAGCCAATCTTTTCCCGATTTATTCTGTGCGTGCTCGATCTGATCCATTCGAATAAGGGCATTATTTATACGGCGTATCAGCTGGGGCCCGGAAGATACGGGATAAAGCGATTGGTCGGGATAAGTTTCAAGCTGATCATTCATATCTCCCGCAATTTGCCAGCCGCTTACATAAATCGCTTTTAAGCCTGCTTGAATCTCTTCAACCGCTTGAAGGCCGGTCATCGCCCCTAAAGCACAAACAGGCTCTTTTTCGTGTAAAAGCCGCCATAATTTTTCTGCGCCCATACGCGCCAATGTGTGGTCGAGCTGAATCGATCCCCTGAGCTTGACGACATCTTCTGCGGAAAAGCCCCTTTCAATGCCTTTCCAGCGGGTGTTGATGGACCACTCTTTTTCCAGTTTTTTGATATCATCGTTGTTATACATGACCTACTCCAAATTTTCGTAGGCGATCGTCGTTAAAAACTCCGGAAAGTTTTCCTCTTGAACGAGCCTAACTAAAAGGGTTTTAGCTTCTTTAAGGTGTTTTTTAAAGAATTCGGGAAAAGACCCATCTTTTTGAATCGCTTGAAACTCTTCTTCTACCCATTTTTCGAACACATCTTTTAAATTTCCCACGTTTTCTATGTGAGCCCGCGGGGTGTGATACCATTGCCAAAGCTGCGAGCGGGAGATTTCGGCAGTCGCCGCATCTTCCATTAAGTTGTTGATCGCAACGGCTCCTACTCCGGCAAGCCAGGCGGCGATATAGCGAAGGGGGACATTGATATTTTCCCGAACGCCCGCTTCGGTAATCTTTGCCCCGGGGATTTTAAAGTTTAAAATGTCCTTTGCTCGAATCGTAATGTTTGGAAGAGGAAATTTAATCTGGTTGTCTCGAAGTTGTATCCGTTTTTCAAACGGCTCTCTTGCCAACTTAATCAAGTCGGGATGGGCAACCCAAGTGCCGTCAAACCCTTGTTTTACTTCCCGTTCTTTATCTTCAAAGACTTTAGCGAAGGCGATTTTATTGATTTTCGGATCTTTTCTGTTGGGGATAAATGCACTCATCCCCCCCATCGCGTGGATGTTTCTTTTATGGCACGTTCTTACGACCAGGTTTGCGTAAGCTTTCATAAAGGGAACGCCCATCGTGATCTCGCCCCTGTCGGGGAGAACCAATTTAAAACTGTGGAATTTTTTGATGATGCTGAAAATATAGTCCCAGCGTCCGGCGTTTAAGCCGGCAGAGTGTTCTTTAAGCTCCCACAAGATCTCTTCCATCTCGAAGGCAGCTAAAATCGTTTCGATCAAAACAGTGGCACGGATCGTTCCCTGGGGAATGCCCAATGTGTCTTGAGCTAAGATAAAGACTTCATTCCAAAGTCTGGCTTCCAAGTGATTTTCCAGCTTGGGAAGGTAAAAATAGGGTCCGCTCTTTCTTTTGATGAGCTCTTTGGCGTTATGGAAAAAATACAGGCCGAAATCGAACAAAGAGCCCGACATCGGTTTTCCGTCCACTAAAACGTGTTTTTCATTTAAGTGCCAGCCCCTGGGGCGGCAAAAAAGGACGGCGAGCTCTTTATTAAGCTCATATTTTTTCCCATTTTCGTTTTCGAAAGAGAGTGTGCGTCTTACAGCCGCTTTTAAGTTGGCTTGCCCTTCCACCATATTTTCCCACGTGGGGGAGTTGGCGTCCTCGAAGTCGGCCATAAAGACGTTGGCTCCGGAGTTAAGCGCATTGATAACCATCTTTTTGTCGGTGGGGCCTGTAATTTCTACCCATCTTTTTTTTAGATCCTGGGGGATCGGGGCGCAGGACCACGACAAATCTTTTCGGATGTTATCGCTATCGGGAAGGATGCTGGGGTAAACCCCGGAGTCGATCATCCGTTGATTCTGATGGCGTTGGGTTAAAATTTGTTTTCTTGAATCTCTAAAGGCTCGCTCTAGCGTCCCTAAGAACGTAAGTGCCTCATCAGAGAGGATTTCGGATTGTGATGGGGTGGTTTTCCCCTTGATTTCGATCCCTTCGGCCATAACTTCCTTATAACTCTTTAGAAACTTAAACGTCTATTTGATATTATAGTCGCTCATCCCTATTAAGAGGATTAAGGAACTTATGGCAATTTCTACATTCAACCTATACTCAGTTGGGTTAGGACCCTCCAGCTCCCATACGGTAGGACCGATGCGAGCCGGCAAGATGTTTTGTGATCGTGTTAAGGACAAGGGATTTGAGTCGCAAGTCGCTTTTGTTCGCGCTGATCTCTACGGGTCGCTCGCCCTTACGGGTAAAGGACATGGAACAGATAAGGCCGTTATTTTGGGGCTTTCGGGCCACATGCCTGACGGTATCGATCCCGACATGGCAGAATTGTGGGTTAAAGAAATTCGATCTGATAAGACCATGCGTTTTAACGATGGGCACGTCATTCAGTTCGATCCTGATAATGATATTATCTTTCATTATGACCGCCAATTGCCGTTTCACCCGAACGGGATGCGCTTTACGGTCTACGATAAGGATAAGAACGAGCTATTTTCAAAAGTTTACTACTCCGTCGGTGGCGGCTTCATCGTCGATCATAAAGAGGCTGAGCATGACGGTCCGATTGTTGAAAACGATCATAAGCTTCCTTACCCCTTCCATTCGGGAGCGGAACTTTTGGCTCTCGCTGAAAAACATCGTTTTTCGATTGCCGAACTGATGATGGAAAACGAAAAAAGCTGGATGCCGGAAGAAGAGATCAGAAAGGGGTTGATCTCAATCTGGCACGTCATGGAAGCGTGCGTAAAACGTGGCTGTCGGGAAAAGGGGATTCTTCCCGGGGGGCTAAAAGTAAAAAGAAGAGCTGCCGATCTTTTTGAAAAACTCACCGACCCGAATCGTAAACACCATCCGGCAGAGGTTTTAGAGTGGGTTTCTTTATGGGCGCTTGCCGTAAACGAAGAAAATGCCGCGGGGGGAAGAGTGGTCACCGCTCCTACCAATGGCGCTGCGGGCGTGATACCCTCCGTGATTCACTATTACCTTAAGTTTTGCGAGGGGGCAACAGAAGAAAAAGTCGTAGACTTTATGTTAGTTGCCGCCGCCATGGGTATGCTTTATAAATTAAATGCCTCTATCTCCGCCGCCGAAATGGGCTGCATGGGAGAAGTGGGTGTTGCGTGTTCCATGGCCGCCGCGGGGCTGACAGCAGTTTTAGGCGGCTCGAACGAGCAGATTGAAAACGCCGCGGAGATTGGTATGGAGCACAATTTGGGGCTTACTTGCGATCCCGTTATGGGACTTGTCCAAGTGCCTTGCATTGAAAGAAATACTATGGGTGCGGTAAAAGCTATTAATGCTGCTTATCTCGCTTTAAGAGGAGATGGTAAGCATAGAGTTTCTCTAGATCAAGTGATTGCGGCCATGAAAGAGACAGGCGAGAGTATGCGCTCGATATATAAAGAGACGTCTCTTGGGGGCCTTGCTGTTAACGTACCGGAGTGTTAGATGCACGAAACAAGAGAGTCTGTGACCCTGGAAAATCAGGGGCAAAAAATCTTTGGAATATTTCACGCTCCCAAAGTTCAAGCCCCTTATCCTGCTGTTTTATTCTGCCACGGTCTTGCCGGACATAAAACGGGGCGCTTTCGTATTTATGTCGAAATCGCCGAGCGACTGACAAAAGAGGGGATCGCTGTACTTAGAGTCGATTTCAGAGGTTCCGGAGACTCTGAGGGGCAGATTGCCGACATGACGTTAACAGGGGAAATTGAAGATGCCATCTTAGCCTTTAACTGGATGAAAGCGCACTCGGGTGTAAATTCGGACAGATTGGGAATTTTCGGACGCTCTTTAGGCGGAAGCGTCGCCGCGCTTACGGCATCGGAAGTTAATTTGTGTAAAAGCTTAGCTCTCTGGGCGCCTATTTTCAATGCCGATCAGTGGCGGGATAAGTGGAGACTGGTTGAACACTACGACGGCCACCCCGAAGATCACGCGGAGCTAAGAACTATCAATGGACAGGTGGTGGGTCTTGGGTTTTATCAAGAGCTTTTCCGGATGGATATGCCTAAAGCGCTTGAAAATCTTAAAAATGTGCCCTTGCTTCATCTTCATGGTCTGAAAGATGAGATCATCTCTCCTGTTCAGGCCGATCACTTTGAGATGGCAAGAGAGGGTAGCCCCTCTAAGTTTATGCTTTTCGATGAAAGCGACCACGACTTTTCTCATAGTTCCGAAAGAAAAATTGCCATAGATGAGACCGTTGAGTGGTTTAAAAAGACCCTGAAGGAGACTTAAATATGCCTTTTTTGAAAAGCTATTTAAATCAACTGAAGTTGCCCCTGCCCGATATTTTAAAAGACTCGGAAGAGATTGAAGCCGGTTATTTAGAGCATATCGAAGATGAAATTGCCCTTCTTTTTCCCAACTTAGTGAAAGCAAAGTATAGTGAAGAGGTTTCGAAGGCAAAGCTTAAGGTCGGTGTAGTGTTGTCAGGCGGGCAGGCATCGGGAGGTCACAATGTGATTTATGGGCTTTTCGAAGGGCTTAAAAAGTTGAATGAAGAAAGTCAGCTGATCGGCTTTTTAAATGGCCCGGGGGGGATTGTAGACGACAAGACGCGCATCCTGGATCAGGAGTTTGTGTCAAAGTTTTGGAACACGGGCGGCTTCGATATGATCGGCTCGGGAAGGACGAAGATTGAAGCGCCGGAGCAGTTTAAAAAGTCGCTTGAGACGGTCCAAAGGCATCAGTTAGACGCGCTTATTGTGATCGGAGGGGATGACTCCAACACGAACGCCGCTTTATTGGCCGAGTATTTTTTAGCTCACGATCAGCCGACGGCTGTGATCGGGGTGCCTAAGACGATTGACGGCGATCTTAAGAACGAAGCAATTGAGATTTCCTTTGGCTTTGATACGGCGACGAAGACGTATGCCGAGATGGTGGGGAATTTGCTCATCGATGCTCTTTCGGCTAAAAAGTATTGGTTTTTCATCCGTTTGATGGGAAGATCGGCCTCTCATATCACGCTGGAAGTGGCGCATAAGACCCATCCGAATTTGACCTTGATCTCCGAAGAGAGACGTGATTTACACGATATCGTCAAAGAAATTGCCGATCTGGTAAGGGAGCGGGCCAAAGCGGGAAAAAATTATGGGATGGTGCTGGTGCCGGAGGGGCTGATCGAGTTTTTGCCCGAAGTGCCGAAGGACTTTTTAGAGGGGATGCCGGTTTCGTACGATTCGCATGGGAATTTGGAGGTCTCTAAGCTGGAGACGGAGAAACTGCTGATTGAACTCGTTAAGAAAGAGTTGAAGGGGGAAGTCCCTTTTGATACGCAGGCGCTATTCTTTGGGTACGAGGGTAGGAGTGCTTATCCGTCGTTTTTTGACGGGACGTATACGTATGCGTTGGGCCGTACGACGGCGCTTTTAGCGGCGAAGAGAGCGACGGGGCAGATCGCCACCGTGGGGAACTTAAAAGCGCCTGTGGAAGACTGGACGGCGAGGGGATCGCCCTTGCTGAGCATGATTGTCTTGGAGGAAAGAAAAGGGAAAGAAAAGCCCGTCATCCAAAAAGCGCTGGTCGATTTAGAAGGGCCCCACTATGAGAGTTTTAAGGCTCAAGAAGGGGCGTGGAGAGTGGAAGATGATTATCGCTCTCCGGGGCCGATTCAGCATTGGGGACCCGACGAGGTCGTGAAGTCAAGACCCTTTATCCTGAGTGGTCTGTAAAAATTTCAACGCAAAAACGCAAAAGCGCAAAAGCTTGAGAAGGCGGCTTCGCCGTCGAGCAAGGTCAAAACGGCGTGCCACCGCTTCACCCACCGCCTGCAGCCGACAATATAAAATTGTCGTCTGCGATTACGGCGCCAAAGGCGCCGCATTTTCTTACTTCATGCGGTAGGTGATAAAGCTGACTTGCTTTTATGACGGCGAAGCCGCCTTTTGCGCTTTTGCGCTTTTGTGTTTTTTGCGTTGAAACATCTAATCGACCTTGTGGTAAAAAAGAGGTGGGTTTGGTAAGGTCGGGCCATGACGCCTCTCTCTATAGAAAGCCCCCACCAGGTTCTCGGCTACCATAACGGCACCCTTCGTCTTTATCGCCCCGGGGCGGAAGAGATCTTTGTCGAAATCGACGAACAAGTCCACGCCATGTCGAAAAAGGGGGATGAAGGGCTTTTCGAGCTAAAAGTAGATCACCCCTTATCTCCCCAAGACTATAAGATTTGGCACGTTTCCGGGTTAAAAGCCCACGACCCTTATGCTTTTCCCCTATCTCTTTCAAAAAAAGAGATCGACGATTTTTTATTAGGCCGTGCTGTATCGGTTTATAAGTCCTTTGGTGCCAGATTGATGAGCTTGAAAGGTGTCTTTGGGACCCGTTTTGTGGTCTGGGCTCCAAATGCTCAAAAAGTGAGCGTCATCGGCGATTTTAACGACTGGGATGGACGGGTGAACCCCTTAAGTCCTCATAGTGAAACGGGAGTCTGGGAGCTATTTGTTCCGGGTCTTAAAGAGGGGGAGCGTTATAAATTTGAAATCGTAACTTCGGAAGGTAAGCTTTTAGTTAAGTCCGACCCTTTTGCACTGCAAGGCGAAGCGCGTCCATTGAATGCGTCAAAGGTTGCAAGCTTAGAAGGATTTTACTGGGAAGATCAAATCTGGCTCGATCGACGTCGCCGCCGGGCGAAAGAAGATAAGCCCCTATCGATCTACGAAGTCCACTTAGGCTCTTGGAAAAAAAAGGATGGCCGTTTTTTAACGTATAAAGAGCTTGCTAAAAGCTTGATCGAATATGTCAAACGGATGGGGTATACCCATATTGAGCTTATGCCCATACAAGAGCACCCTTTGGATGAGTCTTGGGGGTACCAAGTTTCCGGGTTTTTTGCCGTAACGTCCCGATTTGGCAGTCCCAAAGACTTTATGGACTTCGTTAATCGGATGCACATGAACGAGATCGGCGTGATTTTAGACTGGGTGCCGGGCCACTTTCCGACCGATGGCTTTGCTCTGGCAGGATTTGACGGCACGCCTCTTTTTGAGCATGAAGATCCGATTCAGAAGCTTCATCCCACCTGGGAGACCTTTGTCTTTGGATTTGAAAAGCCGGCCGTAAGAAGTTTTTTGATTAACAGCGCCCTTTTTTGGTTGGAAGTGATGCATGTCGATGGTCTTCGAGTGGATGCTGTCTCTTCTATGCTTTACTTAGATCACGAGAGAAAAGAAGGGGAGTGGACGCCGAACGAAAAGGGGGGTAACGAAAATCTGGAGGCGATCTCGTTCTTTAAAACGCTGAATGAGACGGTGCATGAAAGAGATACCGGCGCCCTTATGATCGCGGAGGAGTCTTCCAGCTTTCCGAAAGTCACTCACCCGGTTCAGGAGGGGGGCTTGGGGTTCGATCTCAAGTGGAATATGGGGTGGATGAACGATACGCTCCGCTATTTTTCAGAGCCGTTCGAGGAAAGAAGAAGGCAACATAAACATTTAACCTTCGGCAGAACGTACGCTTTTCAAGAGCGCTATATTTTAGCCCTTTCTCATGACGAGGTCGTTCATTTAAAGAAAAGCTTGTTTTCCAAAATGCCGGGAAGCGCCTGGGAGCGATATGCCAATTTACGCCTTTTGCTGAGCTATCAGTTTTGCCAGCCCGGAAAAAAGCTCCTTTTCATGGGGGGAGAAATCGGACAAGTACAAGAGTGGGATGCCGTGGGAGAAATCCCCTGGGGCTTACTGGAAGACCCGCGGCACAACGGGATTCAATTATTAGTCAAAGAACTCAACGAATTTTATCAGGTTAATCACGCGCTTTGGGAAAGAGATTTTACCGAAAAGGGGTTCGAGTGGGTCTCTCACCGTGATGAAGCGCATAGCGTCATCGCTTATTTAAGAAAAAGCACGACACAAATCCTGCTTTGCGTTCATAATTTCAGCCCAGAGGCCCACCAAGGGTATGAGCTACCTTTAAAAGGCATTGTAATGGTTAAAGAAGCCTTTTCATCTGATAAGGCGCGATTTGGGGGGACAGGGAATTTCCATATACCTCCCATGCTTTTAAAAGATAAACAAAGCATCGTCCTTCAGATAGCTCCTCTCGCTACCGAAATTTATCACGTTCAATTTGAGTAAAATGAAGTTTGAAGACTACGAAGCGCTGGTTAAAGAAGTCGATAAACACAATCGACTTTACTACATCGATCATCAACCGGAAATTTCCGATCAGGAATTTGACCATCTTTTAAAAAAACTGGAAGCTATCGAAGCTGAACACCCCAATTGGGTTCTTCCCGATTCTCCCACGCAAAGAGTGGGAGAAGCTCTGACAGAAGGGTTTAAGAGCTATCCCCATAAAATCCCGATGCTCTCTTTGGCTAATACCTATAACACCGAAGAGCTAGAGGCGTTTATTGAACGGGTTCATAAGCTATCCGGAAAAAGTGGAGTCGATTTTGGTCTGGAAATTAAAATGGATGGCATCGCCTGCACCGTCATTTATGAAAAGGGGATTTTGGTCCGTGCTCTGACACGCGGCGACGGAAAGAAAGGCGACGACATCACCAATAATATCAAAACGATTAGCGCCCTGCCGTTAAAACTTCACGGCGATTTTCCCGAAAGGGTCGAAGTACGGGGAGAAGTCTTTATGCCCCATTTTCTTTTTCATAAGTTGAATGAAGGGAAAGAAGTGCCCTGGGCGAATCCCAGAAATGCCGCGGCGGGGTCATTGAAGCTTTTAGACCCCAAGGAAGTTGCCAAAAGGGGGCTTCAGATCGTGTTTTATCAGATTGCCGATACAACAGAAAAGCCCCCAAAAACAGAGATTGAAGCACTTGAGACCCTGCGTTCATGGGGACTTCCTATCGTTCAAGAGTATGGGACGGCGAAGGATTTAAAAGAGATTTTGGCTTTTGCCGATAAGGTTTTAGCCAAACGAAAACAGCTCCCGTTTGATATCGACGGCATTGTGATTAAAGTGAACGAGATCGGGCTTAGAGAAGAGATGGGCTCGACAGGTAAAACCCCCCGCTGGGCGGTAGCTTATAAGTTCGAAGCCGAAAAAGCGGAAGCGCTTTTGGAAGGGATTACGATGCAGGTGGGTCGGACGGGAGTGTTAACCCCCGTGGCAGAGCTTCACCCCACGAAGCTCGCGGGTAGCACGATTTCAAGAGCGTCTCTTTACAACGAAGAGGAAATCGAAAGAAAAGATCTTAGAGTCGGCGATGTGGTCGTGATCGAAAAGGGGGGCGATGTGATCCCGAAAGTGGTTGAAGCGCTTGTCGAAAGGCGCTCGAAACCTCTTCCGAAATGGACACCCCCGACAAACTGTCCCAGCTGCGGCACGAAACTTGTCAAATCGGAAGGGGAGGTTGCCATTCGCTGCCCGAACTTTCAAAAGTGTCCGGCCCAGTTAATTGAACGGCTTGCCTTCTTTGCCTCCAAGTGGGCGTATGATATCGAAAATCTTGGGGAAAAGGTCGTTGAGCAGCTGTTTGATAAGGGGATGATCAAGACCCCATCCGATATTTTTGCGCTTACTGAAGAAGAGCTTTATCAGCTGGAAGGGTTTAAGGAAAAATCAGTGACCAATTTGCTTAAGGCTATCGAAAAGGCTAAACACCCCACGTTGCCCCGATTTCTTATGGGACTTGGGATTCGCCATGTGGGGCAAAGAACTGCTGAAGATTTGATCGAGAGCTTTCATACCTTTGAGCGTTTGAAGGAAGCGTCATTAGACGAGTTGCTAAATGTAGAAGGGATCGGAGAAGTGGTCGCGAAAAGTATCAAAGAATACTTCGCTTCTCCTGAAAATCTTCGTGAAGTGGATCGCTTTTTAGAGTTAGGAGTTAAGCCTAAAGAGCTTAGTCGAATCGATGGGCATGCCTTTCAGGGTAAAACCTTTGTTTTGACCGGAACGCTCCCAAATTATTCTAGAGAGGAAGCCGCCAAGCTGATTAAGGAGCGGGGGGGTAAAGTCAGCTCCTCGGTATCCAAAAAAACGGGCTTTGTGGTGGCGGGCGACGACCCCGGTTCAAAGCTTGAAAAAGCTGAAAAGCTAGGAGTTTCAATACTTAACGAATCGTCCTTTGAAGAACTATTGTAGTTAATTTTTTAATCGAATAGTTTGGGGGAAAACCCCCTAATTTAAGGAGCGATC
Source organism: Chlamydiia bacterium (assembly GCA_020440465.1). GTDB lineage: Bacteria > Chlamydiota > Chlamydiia > Chlamydiales > Parachlamydiaceae > JAGROB01. Next base: position 744 of record JAGROB010000005.1, on the reverse strand, counting down.
ATGAAAAAGTTAGCATTTTTAGGCTTAGCAGCCCTTGTTTTTTTTGGCTGTGAAAGAAGAGATAACGCCCAAAATACCCAAACCCCTCCTGCTAACGGTCAAGTAAAGCAGCAAAACGGGGCTAACGGCTCAGATGGCGCGAATGTCTTAAGAAACGGCAACAGCGTTAACGGCACAAAAACCAACGGAAACGGCGGCCAATAATGACGGTTAAGAGCGCATTGTTTGCTCTTTTAGCTTTAGCCTCTTGCACGTGGGGCGATTCCAAGTCCCACGTCACTTCGGCCGAAGCGCGTCTTAAAGGAGCGCCCGGAACGGAAGTTCGGGGAACCGTCACCTTTACGGAAGTTGAGGGGGGCGTGGAAGTGGTCGCCAAAATTTCGGGCCTTCAGCCCGGAAAGCACGGCTTTCATATCCATGAAAAAGGGGATTGCACCGCATCCGATTTTAACTCGGCAGGTGGTCATTATAACCCCACAAATGAGCCGCATGCGAGTCCCGACGTCGACCGTCGCCACATTGGCGACCTTGGCAACCTGATTGCGGACGAACAGGGTATTGCTCATTATCACAGAGTCGACAACCGCTTGGAGCTTAACGGTAAACACTCGATCATCGGCAAAGGGCTTATCGTTCACTTAAAGGAAGACGATTTCGTTACCCAACCGACAGGTAACGCCGGCGCCCGCGTCGCCTGCGCCGTCATCGAAGCCAATAACTAAAATAACAGGATGGGCAGGATCG
>JAGROB010000027.1:14882-25469 GCA_020440465.1 Chlamydiia bacterium | reverse complement strand
AAGCCGCCCTTTGCGCCTTTGCGTTGAAAATTTTACACAAAATGGGAAGAAAAGATTATTTTACCCAGCAATTTCTATGACGGCGAAGCCGCCTTTCGTGTTTTTGCGTTTTTGCGTTTTTTGCGTTGAAATTTTTACACGAAATTTTGAAAAAAAAGCTGTTTATTTAGCAATTTTCTCGAAAAGGGATAGAAACTCATCTAAAGAAAGCGTTTCCGGACGTCGTTCCAACAGCTCTTTATATTGGATCTTCACATCATCGTTGAGAAAGCTTTTCAGCGATACTTTTAGCATCTTTCTTCGTTGATTAAATGCCGCCCTTGTCATCTCGAAAAACTTCTCCGCATCGACATCGGGGATTTTATCTTTCAGAACCAACTTAATCATGGCGGAATCGACATTGGGCGCGGGATAAAAAGAGCCTCGCTTCACCTTAAAACCGTAAAAAACGTCTGCCCAAAAGTTCAAAAACACCGTAATAGATCCATACTCTTTTCCCCCGGGCTCTGCTGTAAAGCGCCTGGCGACTTCATCTTGGACCATCACCACAATCTCACTAAATAACTTAGCGTTCAAAGCAAGCTTAGTTAAAATGGGGGTGGTGATGTGGTAGGGCAGGTTTGCGACGACTTTAACTTTATCTTTCGTTTTCCAACTCTCAACAAGTTTTTCCAAAGAGCATTCTAAAACATCGTCATTGATAACCTGAAGATCGCCTTGAAGCCCTGAAAGCTCATCGGCCCATACGGAATCTTTTTCGACGGCAAAGACCCTTGCACCCCGATTTAATAGCGCCTCTGTCAGAGCCCCCGGGCCGGGGCCGATCTCCACTACTTCATCGCCCGGCTTGATATCGGCAAGCTCCACAATTTTTTGGATCACATTGCCGTCGATTAAAAAGTTTTGAGAGTAGCGCCTTTTTGGGGACGCGCCGATCCGTTTCATCAGATCGGAAAGCTCTGTGGGGCGAAAGCGTGGCATGGGTTTACTTCAACGTGAAGGGGACGTAGTCTTTCGGTAATACCTCGTCCAACATGCTTCGAGTGACGCCATAGTGGCGTCTTAGCTTCCCAAGATACTGCTTTTGCTCTTCGTTGATAGCGACGTCCAAAAGCTGTTCTCGGATGGGACCTTCGGCTTCTTTCAAGCTGGGTAAGCTTCCTTCCACTTTATCGGCCAGAAAGAACATTCTGAAAACATCAGAGTTGTCGCGGCTTTTTTGTTTCATCGGCTTGGAAAGTTCTCCTGACTCAAGCGTACTTAAAGCGGCTAAGTTTTGCGGGGCGATCTCCTTTTCCGTGTGGGAGAACTCTTCGGATAGGGCGTAAGAGCCCTTAAAGGGGGCAAGTTTTTCAGTCAAAAGATCGTAAGGGGCACCCTCAAGCGCAAGATAAATGTCGTTGGCAAGCTCTGCGGCTTTGGCCTGTGATCTATCCCGAACCGTTAGCATGCGATATTTGAATCGGGCAGGGCGGCTGTTTTGCTGGGCCCATTCATCATAGTGCTTTCTGATCGTAAGCGGCGTGATTTTACCCAGAGCCTTTGATGTCACTTTAAGATACATCATCCTACGAATGGCGATATCGCCGGAGACGATTTTTTGCGCCTCATCCAAGGAAAGTCCAATTTTATCCAGGTTTACAATGATATTGGGACCGAAAAGATCTTCCATTTCTTGTCTTACGTCGCCGCCGGCCACTTCCAGTTTGAGCTCTTTGGCATCGGCTAATATCAGCTCTTTGTCGATCAGCTCGCTTAAAGTTCTTCTCCAGTTTGCCAGATAGAACTGGTAGCGGGCTCGCGGGCTGTTGGTGTATTCGGGAAACTGCTTTAAGAAAATAATATCCATCCGCTTCATCAGATCGACCACGGTGATCGGCTTGCCGTTGACATTGGCTAAAACGCGGTTATTGATAGAAATTTTAGGTGGAGTATCAGAGCTTCCCATAAGCAAGTCGCCACCAGGTGCGGAAAAAAGGGCCACTGGGAGTAAGAAAAGGAAAAAATATCGTTTCATAAGCCCCAAATTCTACCCTTTCCCCATTTATAACTCAAACACTACGTCTCGTGTAAAAATTTCAACGCAAAAACACGAAAACACGAAAGGCGGCTTCGCCGTCAAAAAAATGACGGCGAAGCCGCTTTTCGTGTTTTCGTGTTTTTGTGTTTTTGCGTTGAAATTTTTATGTAGATTGTTAGTTAAAAAGTTTTTACAACTTCCATTGTGGCGGCGAAGAGCCCATCCATGCCCCCCTCTTCCGGCAGGGACTTAAAAACCTCTCCCTCTAACTTCAAGCCATGCGCTTTCAAAAAATAATCGACTTGCTCTTCGTTTTCGTCTTGTAAGATCGAGCAGGTGGCCCAAACGATCTTGCCCCCCGGCTTCACAAACTCCAAAGCCTTTCCAAATATTTCCCGTTGCAGCTTTACCAAATCCTTTAGCCCCTCTTCGGTAAAGCGCCACTTCATGTCGGGGTTTCTTCTATACGTTCCCGTGCCTGAGCAGGGCGCATCGACTAAAACCCAGTCCATTCTCCTTTTTAACCCCTTTAACTTCTTCTCCTCATCGGGTAAAACCAGTTGGGTATTTTGAACGCGTGCCCGTTTAAGTCTTTTTTTAGCCTCAAACAAAATCTTTTTTCGGATGTCATGAAGGTAAAGCTGACCCTTTCCTTGGCTTTTGTGAGCGAACGCGAGCGTCTTTCCCCCGGCGCCGGCGCAATAATCCATCACCCAGTCCCCCGGCTTTAGATCAACTTTCTCGGCTACCATTTGACTGGCTTCATCTTGCACTTCAAACCACCCCGCCTTAAATTCGGGGAGCCCAAAAAACACTGCCTTTTTATGAAAGGCAATTCCATAGGGGGAAATTTTCGTGGGTGAAACGTCAAAACGATCCTTGAATTTTTCCAAAAGCTCATCTCTTGTGATAAGCGCGGGGTTCATCCGAATCGTTGTGGGCGCGGGGAAGTTTAGAGTATACAAAAGCTCAAACGCTTTTTTTTCTCCGTAACTTCTTTTAACCGCTTCCCATAAATCGTCGGGCGCGGAAATTCTTTCGGGATAAGGAAGCTTTTCATCAAACGGATTTTTTCCCTCCGGCAATCTTTGCCATCGCACTTGGTTATAAACCGTCTCCGAAATTGCGACTCTATCCTTTGAGCCAATCGCCTTATGCTGTCTGAAATAAAGTTGCAGGGTTTTATCAAGCGGTCCTGAATCAAGCGACCACAAATCAAAAAATGCCCTAACATGTCTTTCGCGAAAAGGATTCATAAATTGCTAAAGATTAAACCGCCTAAATATTTCCCTGCAAGTTAAATAAAGAATTTTTTAATCTCCAAATTTTTCCTTATTAATCTTTTATGTAATTGACCAAAAAACCATGCCATTGATAAATTCAAACCTAAACTAAACTTTTGGAGGTTTAATTATGGCAAACATTTGTATGAGAGCCCTTCACGGCGTAGCAAGAGGAGCAAACTTTGTAGCTTCTTCTTCTAATGCCGCTGTTGAAGGAATTTTCGGACAGCATGCTGACAAAGTAAAAAAAGTTGGAACCATTACAGCGATTGCACTGGCGTCACTTGCAGTATTGGCCGCTGTTGTCATCGCAGCCGTATATCTGGCACCCTTAGTCCCAGCTGCTATTTCAGTCTTAAGTCCATACGTCGCCGCAGCTTGGGCTGCTTGCGCGCCTGCACTTGGAACCGCAGCTGCTGCAACCGGATCTGCACTGGCAACCGCCGCATCCGCAATCGGAGGCGCGATCGCCACAGCAGCCGGAGCGACAAGCTCATTCGTAATGGCTAACACAGCGTTGGCTCTTAAGGTGACTGCTGCTGTCGCTTTAAGCGGAGCTATCATCGGCTACCTATCTAACCGTAATACTAAAGATATTAAAGCAGCTTGCACGGCTACTAAAAACTTTGTAATCGGATTATTTACTTCAAAGTCGAATAGTAGCGCTGGTCAAGCTCAAGCTCTTGGTGATTCGTAAGCCTTAAGCTTCTGTGAAGCTTTTAGCTTAAAATCCATCCTTGCGAAAGCGGGGATGGATTTTTTATTGCCGATCGTTCATGCTTTTTTACTTATGATTTGGAATATTTTGGCTTTATCTTTTGCCTGGGTCTTGGTCGCTTTGGGACAGCCGGCGCTATCAATGCCCTTGTCTGTTTTGGCGGCGTGTTTAGGCTACGGTCTTTTTTTCTATGCGATAAGGGATTTAAATAAGCCCTTTCATCGCTTTGGGGTCGGAACAATCTGGTTTGCTCTTGTACAAGCTGTCCAGCTTTACTGGTTTGTCGCACACCCTTACCTATATATTTGGGCCGTTTATATCCTGCTTTGTTTGATGATGGGAGCTCAATTTGGCGTGATCGCCTGGCTTTCCGATCAGGAGCGGATCAAACGGGGCGGAGTTGCCTTGGCCCTTTCGGGGCTTTGGGTGTTATTGGAATGGAGTCGGCTGTTTGTTTTGTCGGGCTTTTCGTGGAACCCCATTGGTTTATCGCTTGCGGCCACGCTTTATCCCTTGCAAACCGCGTCCATCGCGGGGGTTTATGGCCTTTCGTTTTGGGTGATGTGGACCAATCTTACGTTTTATAAAGCTGTGCTTTATAAAACCCGGGTTCGCACCTGGATACTCTGGGCCATTTTGACGACCCTCCCTTATCTCATCGGCTTTGGACTGATGACATATCACGAACAAAAAATGAAAGAGGCAAACCCAAGAGAGCATACCTCTCTTTTGGTACAGACGGCCTTTCCCATCGAAGAGTGTCTGGGTTGCAAGCCTGATGAGCTCAGAGTCTATGTGCTGGGAGAGTGGAGACAGATTTTAAGAACACTTGCTCCCCACAAAAAAGAGCGGGTCGACCTTGTCGCCTTACCCGAATATGTCGTCCCTTTTGGGACGTGGTCCCCTGTTTTTTCGTGGAAAGAGGTGAAAAGTTTATTCGAAGACTACTGGGGCTCAGATGCCGCTTTAGTTTTACCCCCTTTGGAAGAACCCTGGGCTCATTTTCGAAACGGGGAGTGGTGGGTTTCTAACGCGTTTATCTTACAAGGAATCGCTAATCATTTTAGTGCCGATGTCATTGCCGGACTCGAAGACGCGGAGCAAAAAGCGGATCGAATAGAGCACTATAACGCCGGGATCTATTTTGAGCCTTGGCGCTATGGCGCCGATAAACGCTACTCTAAGCGGGTCCTTGTTCCGATGGGGGAGTATATCCCGTTCGAGTGGTGCCGTAAAATGGCGCTAAGCTACGGCATCGGCGGCTCCTTTACCCCCGGGGAGAAAGCGGAAGTGATCCAGGGGACATCGGGGCGCTACGGGCTATCGATTTGCTACGAGGAAACTTACGGCGATCTCATGCGGGAAAATAAGCTCATGGGGGCTGAGGTTTTGGTAAACCTGACCTCAGATGTTTGGTACCCCAACTCAAATTTGCCTAAGCAGCACTTAGAGCACGCCCGTCTTCGAGCAACGGAAATGGGTTTACCCCTCATTCGTGCGTGCAATACCGGGGTGACCTGCGGGATTGACAGCCTGGGAAGAGAAGTGGGAACTTTAGGGGACGATGAGTGGTATCAGGGCGCTTTAAAAGTCAAACTTCCCCTTTACAGCTATTGGACTTTATACAGCGCTACCGGGGATATCTATCTTTTAAGCTTTTCGGGGCTGCTAGTGCTGGTTCTCGTCTTGCGGAGAAAGGGGTAAATGGTTTAGACTTGTGACTTTATGAGTATAAAAAATCGCAAACAAAATACTTTAAAAGGGGAAAAGGCATTTTCCGGTATCGGCATTCACACCGGGCGGGAAGTGACGATGAAGTTTTGTCCCGCGCCGGAAAATCATGGGATTGTTTTTAAACGCATTGATTTGCCCGATGCCCCTTTAATTCCCGCCTCCGTTGATAACGTTTGCGATTTGCTTCGCTCGACAACCATTGGGTTGAAAGAGCTAAAGATCCATACGGTCGAACACGTTTTAGCCGCCTTGAACGCGTATCGAATAGATAACCTGCTCATCGAGATCGATAATATCGAGCCCCCCGTCGGCAACGGCTCTTCCGACGTCTTTGTGGAGATGATCGAAGCGGTGGGAATCAAAGAGCAGTCTGCCCCGGCAAGGTGTCTAACCGTAACTAAGCCGTTATATTGGGCGGACAAAGAGATTCAATTAATTGCTCTTCCTTATGAAGGGTTTCGCATAAGTTACACGCTCAACTACCCTCAAACCAAAATTTTAAAATCGCAGTTTTATTCCGGGATGGTGACACCGGAAAATTTTAAAAATGAGATCGCTCCATGCCGTACCTTCTCTTTATATGAAGAAGTCTCCATGCTACTCGATAAGGGGCTGATTAAGGGAGCCAGTTTAGATAACGCCGTCGTGATTAAAGAAGACGTGGTCTTAAGCAAAAACGGCCTTTTTTTTTCCGATGAGATGGTGCGTCACAAGGTGCTTGATGTGATTGGGGATCTTAAATTAATTGGCGCCGATATCAATGCCCATGTGATCTCAATTCGCTCAGGCCACGCATCGAACCACGAATTTGCCAAAATACTAACCGAACAAGAGGCTATATCCGCATGACAGACTCCGACTCCGACCCCATATCTATGGATATCAAAGAGATCATGAAAGTGATCCCTCATCGCTACCCCTTCCTTTTGGTCGACAAGATTGTCAGTCTGGATGCAAAAAACGGCGTGATTTTGGGACAGAAGAACGTCACGATTAATGAAGATTTTTTCCAGGGCCATTTCCCGGGCGCTCCCTTAATGCCGGGCGTTTTGATCTTGGAAGCCTTGGCTCAAGTGGGTGCGGTTTTAGTTTTTGTCAAAGGACAAGAAGATAAAATCGGCGTTCTGCTAAACATAAAAGAAGCTAAATTTAGAAATCCTGTAAAGCCCGGCGATATTTTGATGCTTAAGTGCGAGGGGATTCACTTTTCCTCTAAGGGGGGACGGGTTAAAGCGATGGCGACAGTTAACGATAAAGTAGCCGTGGAAGCGGAAATCGCCTTCGCGCTGGTAGATAAAGAGACAGTATAGGCAAAAAAATGAAACAACACCCCGCGGCAATCATTGAAGAGGGCGCTCAAATCGATCCCAGTGTGACGATAGAGCCGTTTGCCGTAGTTAAGAAAAATGTAACGCTCAAAAAGAATGTCGTCATCAAATCTCATGCCTACATTGACGGCTACACGACGATCGACGAAGATACCGTGGTTTACCCTTTTGCCGCGATCGGCACCAAGACGCAAGACAGAAAGTTTAAAGGGGAAAAGACCTTTGTAAACATCGGCAAGCGCTGTGAAATCAGAGAGTACGTTTCGATTAATTCGTCTTGCGGAGAGGGGACGGAAGTAAAAGTGGGTGATGATTGCTTAATCATGGCTTACTGCCACATTGCGCATGAGTGTCATGTAGGTAACGGTGTGATCATGAGCAACAATGCTACATTGGCCGGCCACGTAGAAGTGGGGGATAATGCGATTATTGGCGGTCTTACTCCCATCCACCAGTTTTCCCGCGTGGGCAAAGGTGCCATGGTCGGTGGCATGAGCCGCGTCACCCACGATATTCCCCCTTACACGATCGGCGGTGGCATCCCTTACCGCTTTGGCGGCATTAACTTAGTGGGGCTAAAACGGCGTGGCTGTCCGCTTGAAAACCGCATCGCTTTGTCCAAAGCGTTTAAAATATTGTACCGCTCTGGCTTTCGTATGGAAGAAGCTTTAGAAGCTATTGAAAGGGAAGTGGAGATGCTCCCCGAAGTGGAAGAGTTTTTAGCTTTCTGTAAAACTTCGAAACGGGGGCTTTTGGGTTTCCACGGAGCAAAAGAAGAAGAGACGGCTAAAGTCTAATGCGTGTTGTTTTCTTAGGAACGCCTGAGTTTTCGGCTCACGTCTTGAAATATTTAATTGAAAGTGGGGTTGAAGTTGTCGGTGTGATCTCGAAGCCAGACAAGCCCCAAGGACGCTCAAAAAAGCCGGTTCCGACCCCCGTTAAAGCTTATATCACCGAAAATTATCCTAATATACCGGTGTATCAACCGGAGAAAGTCTCCCATCCTGAATTTCAGACGACGATTGAAGCGCTTAAGCCCGATCTTTTTGTGGTGGTGGCTTACGGAGAGATTATTCGCGAGTCATTACTTAAAATCCCGCCCCTTGGGGCCATCAACTTACACACCAGTTATTTACCCCGCTGGCGCGGTGGCGCTCCCGTACAGCGTGCGATCATGGCAGGAGATACGTATAGCGGGGTCACGATCATCCGTCTTGTGAAAGCGATGGATGCAGGGGATATGTTGGGGCAAGAAAAAGTGGAAATATCGGACGAGATGACAGCAGGAGAGTTAGAAGAAAAGCTCTTGCAACTTGGAAAACCCCTCCTTTTAAAAGTGATCCGAGAGGTGGAGAAAGGGGAAGAAAAAGCTCTCACTCAAGATCCTGAAAAAGTCACCATCGGACCTAAGGTTAAGCTCGAGGAATACGAGCTTTTTTGGGATCGTCCCGCAAAAGAGATTCACGATCTCATCAGAGCCGCAAATCCGGAGCCGGGAGCATATTGTTTTATGGTATTAAAAGGAGAAAAGCGTAGATTGAAGGTGTTTAAAAGCGCGGTTGTCGATGTAAAGGGCATGCCGGGCGAAATTCTTTCTTTTTCAAAAAATAGATTTGCCATAGGATGTGGGGTTAAAAGTTTAGAGCTCTTGGAAATTCAACCGGAAGGGAAGCGAATTATGAATGCCTCCGATTTCTTCCGTGGTTTGAGCGAAGCTTTTCCAACCCTTTTGTGAGAACCATTTGCCAGCAATTCCCGCCGTCGCTAACCCTGTCTTTAGTTTTGTAAGCTCTCTTCCAGTGCCAACGGCACTATTTTCATTAGAAGCGATATCGAACTCCGTAAGCTTGGGAAGAGCTCCCATTGGTGCAGCTTACGTCTTAAGACAAGGGTATGAAAAAGAACACACGCCCTTTGCGGGAGTGGGCAATATTTTGCTTTTTACTGCTGATATGTGTGGGGCAACCCTGTTTTGTCTCATAGTTGCAGGAGTCGCTATCTCTTCGCTAGCTGCCGGGGCGGTTTCATTTTTATATATTGCCGCCTATGCCCCAATCGCGATCGACAGCGTTTTGGTTTTGAAATCGGATGAAACCCACGCTGTACAAAAGCGGCAAGCCTTAATCGATCTTGCGAATGCTGTCACTCAAATTGCACTAATTGTTGTAGTACTTTTGGCTGCACCTACCCCTTTAATCATTGTCTTAGCTGGGGGGGCTGTTCTCTTTGGTTCGATGTCATTTTTGCATCGCATCATGACTTAAATGTTAAGATCTGCTATTATCCCTGCTTCTAAACCCTTATTCACAAGGAAATCACATGGCTGATATCACAGCAAAATTAAAATACGTATTTACTCAAACGTGCTTTGTAATGGGTTCTGCGCAGGGTCATTTTCATACCGCAGCTGACATAGCCAAGGGCCCCTTAAAACTCGCAAAAGCCGTCAAAGAAGTCTCAGGACGCGCTATTAAGGGTTTTAGCGCCATTTCTCCCAGCTTAGAAGGGCTCTTGCTGGTGGATGATCTAACGGGACCGATCGGAATCGTAGCCGATCTTATAAAATGGCAAAACGGAGAGATCAAGACTGTCTGGGCAAAAGCCCGCGCCATAGCCTTAATTGGAATTCGATCCCTTGCCTTTACCGGAGCGCTCAGCAGACTCGGTGCGATTGATCTTTCCAAACTTTCTGCTGTAGTCGGAAAAGTGCCTTATGCCGGCGAAACCATGTCCCGCTTCAACATCAGCGCCGTGATTCAGCCGTTCTTAATCGCGATGTATGTGTTGGACATCGCCGATCAAGGGATGAAAGTATCGAAAAACTCCGACGAGCTAAAACGTGCCGAGAAAAAAAGAGCTGATTGGTCAACTGCCGATTTTGATCCAACGGTAAAAGGGGAAGTCGAAATTACGAAACCTGATAAAACGAAAGAAACAATAAGGATTTCCCACTTCGAAAAACGAAGCATAAAAAAAGTGGTGAAAGATAAAGATGGTAATGAAATTGTAAACCCTAAAACAGGGAGAACATTCCAGGAACATATCGATTGGAAAACTCGAAAGTATAATGAATTAAGCGACGCCGAAAAAGTAGCTTATAAGCAAAGAAAATTTGAAAAATGGGGAGCGAAAGCGCATAACGCCCGCTTGGAAAGCAGAAAGGCTTGGATGTCTGTTGCGGTTGATGTCATTAAGATTACTGCAGCGGTTCTAACGTTTGCGCTTCTAACGACAGCGGTCGTGACAGCGGTTCCGGCGTTTGCAACGATCACGGTAACGGTTGTGGCTGTCGCTGCCATGGCTAAACTGGGCAAGGTGCTCTACGACTTCCACCACGCTCAGCTTGCTCGGGAAAACTTACCTAAAATGGCTCCCGTCCGCATCGCATAAACAAGTGGACTAATGGATACTGTGGACCCTCTGGACCCTCTGGACACTGTGGACACTGTGGACAATGTGGACGTCAAATGCGTCCACTGAGTCCACTAGGTCCACTAGGTCCAC
>JAGROB010000027.1:0-14764 GCA_020440465.1 Chlamydiia bacterium | reverse complement strand
CTCGTCTTCTCTCTTGCCCTTTACACCCACCTCCAAAGATCATCCTCCATACCCCCCACGCTCTCCGGCGTCACCTGGTCGCCCGAAAAGTTCATAGTGATAGAAATCTCCGGCGAAGTGATTCACCCCGGCGACTACATCGTTAAAAAAAATACTTTAATCAAAGAAATCTTAGACCAAGCAATCCCGACCCCTGAAGCCAACCTGTCAAAACTCCCCTTGAATAAGCCAATTACCCGAAAAATCCACCTCAAAATTCCCTCAACTAAAAAAAAGCTCTTAAAGAAGTTGTAAATATCTTTCCTCTCTGGTATAAATTTACTTTCGCTTGTGCTTCTCTTCTCTGAACCGTGCTTCGCACGCAGTCAGGAACTAGAAGCTCAGGTTTAAACATGAAACAATTGCAGAAAATACAGATTTTAAGTAAGCTCCTAGGCACTAAACACTGTCTTAGGTAAAGGAACTGATTTATGGCTTTGAATTTAATGGGTAAAAAGCGGGGAATGATCCAGCTTTTCGACGACAATGGGCGTTCCTTGAGCTGCACCGTGATTGAGGTGGAGCCCAACGTAATTTGCCAGGTCAAAACGGTTGAAACAGATGGCTACAGCGCCGTTCAGTTGGGCTTTGACGAAGTGAAAGGGAAAGATCCCCGTACTCCGGCCCGCCGTGTTGGAAAACCGCTTGCCGGCCATTTTAAAAAAAACGAGATTGCGCCTCGGCGTCATCTGAAAGAAACTCGTGTCGATTCGACTGAGGGTTTCGAAGTCGGTCAAACGGTCGGAGTCGATCAGTTTGCTGAAGTTGAATATGTAGATATCTCCGGAAGAACAAAGGGGAAAGGTTACCAGGGTGTGATGAAGCGTCACAACTTTGCCGGTGGACCTGCCGCTCATGGTTCCGGATTTCACAGACATGCGGGATCTCGCGGACAGCGTTCCACTCCCGGTCGTGTGCTTCCTTTGGGTAAAGCGGCCGGCCATATGGGTGATGAAAACATGACCGTACAAAACTTGAAAGTATTTAGAGTCGACGCAAAAGACAATATTATTGTTGTTGCAGGACCTGTACCCGGACCGAACGGAGCGGTTGTCTCCTTATCTCCGGCAGTTAAAAAACCTAACTCTGTGAAGAAATAAATTAATCCGTTTGGAGAGTGACTTGTGGCTACACTAAAAAAATACAACATGAAAGGCGAGGCTATCGGAGATGTCGAAGCCCCCGACTGGCTAAAAGAAGCGGAAGCAAATTCACAGATGGTGAAAGATTGCATCGTTGCGATCCGCGCGAATGCTCGTCAATGGAACGCACATACCAAAACCCGTTCTGAAGTTGCGCATACAACAAAAAAACCTCATCGTCAAAAAGGATCGGGTAGAGCCCGTCAGGGTTCCTTGGTCGCTCCTCAGATGAGAGGCGGCGGACGCGTTTTCGGTCCGAGAAAAAAGGTTGATCAATACGTAAAGATGAACAAAAAAGAGCGTAAAGCCGTAGTTCGTCATCTGGTAGCAGAAAAAATCCGCTCCGATAAACTGTTTGTGATCGACTCCATGCAGATGGAAGCGCCCAAAACAAAAGACGTCAAAAGTCTTCTGGGCAAGCTTAATGCTGAAAGAAGGCCTCTTTTCCTAGCGGAAGGCGCGTGGGGAGAGTTTGAAATCGGCGAGATGAAGCACCGCTTTAAACTTCCGTCCGAACAACATAACAATTTGCTCAAAAGCTTAAGAAATCTTCAGAAAACGGAGTTTTCTTTGGCAAGTAATGTAAATAGCTACGAGCTTATGGTGGCAGAGAATCTCATCGTAAGTGAAGCGGCTCTTCATGAACTAGTAGAGTGGCTAAGCTAAAGGAAGAATTTATGACAACGAGAAATCCGTACCAGATCGTCAAGCACGCACGAGTTACCGAAAAGGCTATGGTGCTTGAGAACTTAAAGAACAACACAAGCAACAAATGCATTGCCCGCTTCAAGTTGCCCCGATATGTGTTCAACGTTGCTCCAGATGCAACAAAGCAAGATATCAAATGGGCTGTTGAAGAAATTTACAAAGAGCAAAACGTTGAAGTTCTTAAAGTGAACACGATTAACGTGAAGCCTAAGAAAAGAAGAGTTCGCGGAAGAGTGGGCTTTCAATCGAAACAGAAAAAAGCGTACGTCACTCTATCCGAGGGACAGAGCTTGGAGAGCGTGTAAGAGGAGCCATTTAATATGTTGAAGAAATACCGTCCCATTACTCCGGGAACAAGAAATCTGATCCTTCCCAAAAATGAGCTACTTACCCGAAAAAAAGAGGGATCTAGCCAAACGGTAAAGCCACTGAAGTCTCTTCTTTCTCCGAAGAAAAGAACTTCCGGAAGAAACAACCTGGGAAGAATCACCTGCCGTCATAAGGGACGTGGACACAAGAGAAGACTGAGAGATGTTGACTTCAAAAGAGAAAAAGACAACATCCCGGCAAAAGTGGCATCGATCGAATACGATCCGAACCGCTCCGCCTATATTGCTTTGCTCCACTACAAAGATGGGGAAAAGCGCTATATCGTAGCAACTCAAGGGTTGAAAGAGGGAGCACAAGTGATGTCCGGCGATAATGCGCCGTTCAACTCCGGAAACGCGATGCGCTTGAAGTCAATGCCGTTGGGTTCAACCGTTTGCTTAGTAGAACTACAACCGGGTAAAGGAGCAAAACTGATCCGCTCTGCGGGAATGTCGGCTCAGCTGATGGCTCGCTCCGGTGGCTATGCGACCTTGAGAATGCCCTCCGGCGAGATGAGAATGGTTCATGAAAACTGTAAAGCTTCTTTCGGAGCCGTTTCGAATCCTGAGCATAACCTTCGTGTAGAAGGAAAAGCGGGAAGAAATCGTTGGAAGGGGATCAGACCTACCGTACGTGGTACGGCTATGAACCCTGTAGATCACCCCCACGGTGGTGGTGAAGGGAGAAGCAAAGGTAATGTGCCTCAAACTCCATGGGCTATTTATACACGTGGTCTAAGAACCCGTAAGAAAAAGAAGTCCAATAAGATGATTGTTAAAGACAGAAGGAAGAAATAAACATGGGAAGATCGCTTAAAAAAGGTCCTTTTGTTGACCACCACCTTCAGAAGAAAGTCGACAAGCAAAACGATGAAGGTTCTAAGAAAGTGATCAAGACTTGGTCCCGACGTTCCATGGTAACGCCGGACATGATCGGTCACACTTTTGAAGTCCACAATGGAAAGAAATTTGTCTCCGTGTATGTCACGGAAAACATGATTGGACACAAGCTGGGAGAGTTCTCCCCAACCAGGACCTTTAAAGGACACCCTGTTAAAAAAGCTGTTGCCAAAAAGTAAAGGTAGAAATCAATGAACACCGCTAAAGCGATAACAAAATATGTAAGGATCTCTCCGAGAAAAGCAAGACTTGCTGCCGGACTTATGAGGGGTTTACCCGTTGTACGTGCCCAAGAGCAACTAAGCTACTCTCAGCTAAAGGGCGGAAGACTTTTGCTGAAGACCCTAAACTCCGCCATTGCAAATGGCGAGACGGTGCACAACATGCGAAGAGAGCAAATGGTTGTGAAAGAAGTCCGTGTGGATGAAGGCCCCACATTGAAGCGGGCTAAACCCAAGAATAAAGGGGGAAGCCATCCAATCATGAAGAGAACAAGCCACTTTACCGTCGTAGTGAGTGGGGAATAAGGAGTTTATAGAATGGGACAAAAAGTTAACCCGACAGGCTTCCGATTAGTCGTAAACCGTAAGTGGAAATCGAAGTGGTTTGCAAACAAAAAAGACTTCGGCGATCTACTTATAGAAGACGACATGCTTCGCAAGCACTTGATGAAAAAATCAATTTGCCAGGGAACCTCTAAGATTATTATTCGCCGCATGAGCGATAAAATCGAAATTACGATTGTTACTGCAAGACCGGGACTAGTTATCGGTAAAAAAGGCGCTGAAATCGATCAACTTAAAGTTGAACTTTCCAAAATGACCGGGAAAGAAGTCTGGATCGAAGTAGAAGAGATCAAAAGACCCGATTTGGATGCCAAGATTATCGCCGACGGCATTGCAAAGCAATTGGAAAGACGTATTCCATTTAGAAGAGCGATGAAAAAAGCCCTTCAACAAGCTATGGAAGCGGGTGCACTCGGTATTAAGATAGCCTGCTCCGGAAGATTGGGTGGTGCTGAAATCGCAAGAACAGAATGGTATAAAGAGGGATCAACTCCGCTTCATACCTTAAGAGCTGATATTGATTACGCTAACGGAAGAGCTGAAACGACCTACGGCAGCATCGGCATTAAAGTCTGGGTCTACCGCGGGGATGCTGCCCCCCTTAAAAAGGAGAGTGTATAACTATGGCGCTAATGCCCAAACGTACCAAATTTCGTAAAAGGCAGAAAGGTTCCTTCGCGGGACTTTCTAGAGCTGCCAACTTCGTTCATTTCGGCGATTTTGGAATCCAGGTTTTAGAGCGTGGTTGGATCACTAACCAACAGATCGAAGCCTGCCGCGTGACGATTAACCGTTACTTTCAAAGAAAGGGTAAAGTGTGGATTCGCATTTTCCCCGACAAGCCTGTAACCAAAAAACCTGCGGAAGTCCGTATGGGTAAAGGTAAAGGTGCTGTCGACCACTGGGTTGCCGTGGTAAGACCCGGACGTATCCTTTTTGAAGTGGGTAACGTGCCAAGAGATCAAGCGCAAAACGCGCTAAGAAGAGCGGCTGCCAAGCTGGGCCTCAAGACCCGCTTTGTTGAACGGGTAGAAGAAGTATAGAGGACAAAATGACAAAAGTTAAAGATTTAAGGGATCAGACCCAAAACGAGCTAAAAGTGCTTTTGGAAGTAAAAAGAAAAGAGCGCTATGAGCTTTTAAACAAAAGACAAAGGGAAAAAAAGTTGGATCAGCCCCACAAACTTGTGGAGACAAAACGCGATATCGCGAAGATCCTTACCGTTTTGACTGAAAAAGAAGGTTCCAAATGACTGAAACGGCTAGAAAACCTCGTAAGGTAAAACAAGGTACCGTAGTTTCCAATAAAATGGAAAAAACGGTTGTGGTTCGAGTGGATCGCACAATGCGTCACCCTCGTTATAAAAAAGTGATTTCTGTGGGCAAAAAATATTACGCTCATTATGACAATCCCGAAAAACCCTTGAAAGAGGGCGATGTGGTCACGATCCAAGAGACCCGGCCAATTTCAAAGATGAAACGCTGGCGAGTAGTCGCTTAATAGGCAGGAGAGTTTAAAGATGATACAGCAAGAAAGTGAACTTGATGTTGCCGACAATAGCGGCGCCAAGAAAGTCAAGTGTATTAAAGTACTTGGCGGATCTAAAAGACGCTATGCCCAAGCTGGCGATACTATCATTTGCTCCGTTCGGGAAGCTCAACCCGAAGGACAGGTGAAAAAGAAAGACGTTGTTCGTGCTTTGATCGTAAGAACAAAAAACAAGAGCCGACGCCCCGATGGAACGAAAATATCGTTCGATGGGAACGCGTGTGTTATTTTGGATGACAAAGGCAACCCCAAAGGGACCCGTATTTTCGGGGCGATTGACAGAATTGTAAGAGAGCGTGGGTATACCAAGATCGCCTCTTTAGCAGTAGAAGTGATGTAAACAAGATTCATGAAGGGTAAAATGGATACTCAAAGTAAAAAAAGAACCCCAAAAAAAGACGACGAAGTCTATGTACTTTGCGGCAACAGCCGGGGTATGACGGGAAAAGTCTTACGACGTATAGATAACAAAGTCGTGGTTCAAGGGATCAACATGCGTAAAAAGCATGTGAAGCCGAACCAAGGCCAGAAGGGGGGGGTTGTAACCTTAGAAAAGCCCATTCACATCTCGAATGTGAAACTCCTTCAGGAATCTTAAAAACTAATTAATGAAGAGTTGAAGAAACATGTCCAGATTAAAAAAACGGTATCACGAGAAAGTAAAGGCGGAGCTAAACAAAAAGTACGCCTATGCCAACCCAATGCAGATCCCAAAGCTTGTAAAGATTGTGATCAACATGGGAATTGCTGAGGCGTCAAAAGACAAAAACCATATTCAGGACTGTCTTAACGAGCTT
The DNA here is from genome assembly GCA_020440465.1 of Chlamydiia bacterium. Taxonomy (GTDB): domain Bacteria; phylum Chlamydiota; class Chlamydiia; order Chlamydiales; family Parachlamydiaceae; genus JAGROB01. Next base: position 8,696 of record JAGROB010000027.1, on the reverse strand, counting down.
CAAGCGTTATCGGGTCAAAAGCCGATTATTACCCGTGCTAAAAAAGCGATCTCTAACTTTAAGTTAAGAGAAGGCCAGCCTATCGGGATTAAAGTTACTTTACGCGGCGTAAGAATGTACGAGTTTGCGGACCGTTTCTTCACGATCGTCTGCCCAAGAATCCACGACTTTAGAGGATTCGAGACTAACGGCGATAATCGCGGGAACTATACTCTAGGAATTACCGATCAGCAGGTTTTTCCTGAAATTAACTTAGACAACGTCAAAAGAACGCAAGGGATGAATATCACGTTCGTGACGAGTGCAAAAAATAACGAGGAATGCGTTGAGCTGTTAAGACAACTTGGCCTTCCATTTAAAAACTTACCCATCGCGCAAGCGGCATAAATAGGAGAAGGAATCATGGCAGTAAGCGATCCAGTAGCCGATTTCCTCACAAGAATACGGAATTCTATCAGAGCAGAACATCGTTATGTTGATGTTTCTTGGAGTAAATTGAAAGAAAGCTTAGCTGATATTTTGAAATCGCAAGGGTTTGTAGAAGACTATCTGATTAAAAAAGATAGCCCCGAGCGCGGTACTATCAGGGTTTACTTAAAGTACACCCACGGAAGACAACCCGTGATTAAAGGCTTGAAGCGAGTCTCAAGACCCGGTTTAAGAAAGTACGTTGGACACGAAGAAATTCCCCAATTTTTTGGTGGGATGGGTGTTTCGATCGTATCGACATCTCAAGGACTTCTTCCTGGGAAAGAAGCTAAAAAGCGCAAAATTGGCGGCGAGCTAGTTTGCATGGTCTGGTAGACGGAATAAAATAGATTTGGAGATTTGAGAATATGTCCCGAATAGGAAAAAAAATAATCCCTTTCCCCAAGGGTACAGAGATAAATGTAGCGGATGGCGTTATTCATGTGAAAGGTCCTAAAGGAACTTTAAAGACGCCTTTGCTTAAGGGAGTTTCCGTCGATATCCAGCCCGAGCACATCGAGCTTGTAGCGGACGAGTCCGTTAAAGATATCAGCCAGTATCACGGGCTTTTAAGAGCGCTCGTGAACAATATGGTTCTCGGAGTGAACTCCGGTTTCGAAAAGAAACTTGAGATGATCGGGGTCGGCTACCGTGCCCAAGTTCAGGGGAATTTACTCAAGCTGTCAATCGGGTTATCCCATCCGGCAGAAGAAAAAATTCCTGATGGCTTGAGCGTAGCGGTGGATAAAAACACGCTTATTACGATCAGCGGCATTGATAAACAGAAAGTGGGTCAATTTGCCGCAAACATCAGGTCCTGGAGACCTCCCGAGCCGTACCAAGGTAAAGGGATCCGCTATCAGGGTGAATATGTACGGAAAAAGGCCGGTAAAGCTGCCGGGGCTAAGAAGTAAGTAAAAGGAACTCATTTATGAGAAAGCATGCGATAAAAAAACAAAAGCTCAGAAAAAATAGAGCGCACCGAGTCCGTCACAAAATGCACGGAACTAAAGAGTGTCCTCGACTGTCCGTGCACAAAACCAACTCGAATATTTATGCACAACTAATCGATGACGAAAACGGTGTCGTCTTGGGCGCATCGGGAACCTTATCAAAAGCTTTTCAAGACACTCCCTTCAGTAAGAAGTCAAAAGAGTCTGCGAAAAAGATTGGTGAGACGATTGCAGAGATCGCAAAAAAGCAAAACATTGAGTCGGTCATCTTCGATCGCGGTCCTTTTAAGTACCATGGCATATTGGCAGAACTTGCCGATGCTGCGCGTGCTCAAGGATTAAAGTTTTAAAAAGGATTTATTAAGCTAATGGCGAAACAAACTGATTCTCGAAGAGATAAAGGGAACAAGGACACTTCCGAAAAAGTGCTCCACATCAACCGATGCTCTAAAGTAGTGAAAGGCGGACGTAAATTCAGCTTTTCTGCTTTAATTCTTGCCGGTGACGGTGAGGGTGGCGTAGGTTACGGCTTTGCAAAAGCAAACGAGCTTACCGATGCCATTCGTAAAGGGGGAGAAGCAGCCCGTAAGAACATTAAAAAGTTCCCTAAGCGTGGCACATCCATTCCTCATGAAGTAACAGTTGACTGGGATGGATCTTCCGTTATGCTGAAACCCGCCCCTGAAGGCTCTGGTGTGATTGCCGGTTCTCAGATGCGTGCGATTTTGGAAATGGCAGGAGTTAAAGACGTCATTGCGAAGAGCCTTGGCAACAATAACCCTATCAATATTGTAAAAGCAACTTTTAAGGCCCTTTCGGAGTTACACTCCATGGAGTCAATTAAAGAGATAAGAGGTGTCGCATGACTTCACTAAACAATCTAAAAAATACTTCCCGCCCAAGGAAAGCGAAAAGAAGAGTGGGTCGTGGAATTGGCTCCGGCTTGGGAAAAACTTGCGGACGCGGTGAAAAAGGGGACGGCTCTCGTTCCGGCTATAAAAGACGCTTAGGGTACGAAGGCGGTCAGATGAGACTGTTTATGAAGTTGCCCCGAAGAGGCTTTTCAAATGCCCGATTCAGACGCCCATACGACACGGTTAACTTAAAAGATATTGAGCGTGCCTATGAAGATGGCGAAACGGTATCTTTGGAAACGCTTATCGACAAAGGTTTTTTGTCCGGCCCCACTTATGGCGTAAAGCTTTTGGGAACGGGTGACCTTACAAAAAAAGTAAGCATCCATTTAGACGACATTTCAGAGTCCGCTCTGAAAAAAATTGAGGCAAAGGGGATCGAATATTCGATTAAATCTCTGCCGAGTAAAGCTTAAAAAGAGAAAGTCCTTAAAGAGCGCAAGACGATTAATATTTGACCTGTGACCCCTGTTAGGAATTTAACCAGGTGGCTTGAATGCTGGAAAGTTTGCAAAAAGTATTACAGATTCCGGAACTGAAAAAAAAGATCAGCTTTACGCTGCTCATGTTGGTAGTATGCCGAATCGGGGGATTTATCCCGGTTCCCGGAATTAACGGTGAAGTTGCGGTTAGCTACTTTAAGAACGTAACGGGAGGGGGGCAAAATCTCTTTCAGTTAGTGGACATTTTCTCCGGGGGAGCTTTTTCCCAGATGACGGTGATTGCTCTGGGAGTAATCCCTTATATTTCTGCCTCTATTATTATGCAGATGGGGATGGCTTTATGGCCACAGCTTCAGAGGGAGATGAAAGAAAACCCCGAGCAGGGAAGACGAAAAATGAATCGCTACACCCGGTTTTTAACCGTTGGTTTGTCGATCCTTCAAGCTTCTATGTACGCAAAGTACGCTTTGCAGATGAATTTGTCTAGCCAGGGTATTATTGCCCCGGAGCTTGCTGAAGCGACCATGTTTGGCTTCCCCTTGCTCTATTACCTCATCTTCATTACGACGATGACGACCGGAACTGTATTTTTGATGTGGATCGGAGAGCAGATCACTGAAAAGGGGATCGGAAACGGGATGAGCTTGATTATTACGGTGGGGATTGTCTCCTCTTTGCCGTCAGCGATTGGACTAATTATCCAAAAGCTGAATTTGGACTCCCAGGTCGCAGGACAGATGAACTTTGCCTCTGTTTTGGTAATTGTTGGAGTGTTTGTTGCCGTCACTATGGGAACGATTTTAGTGATTCAAGGGACGCGCCGCATTCCGTTGCAGTACGCAAGACGGATTGTTGGAAACCGAGAGTCCCAGGGAGGAAGCTCATATATTCCCCTGAAGGTAAATTATGCCGGAGTGATCCCGGTCATTTTTGCCTCTTCGTTTTTAATGTTTGGCTCCACCTTGGGTCAATTCGTTGGAAAAGGGAATTGGTTTGGAGACATGATGGCGATGTTAACGCCTGGAAGGGGGCTTTATATGTTCCTTTTTGTGGCCTTAATCATCTTTTTTACCTACTTTTGGACGGCAACCCAGTTTAGACCGGATCAAATTGCCTCTGATATGAAGAAAAGCGGGGCATTTATCCCCGGGGTAAGACAGGGTCGTCCGACACAGGAGTACTTAGAGCAGGCGATGAGCCGGATTACACTAATTGGAGCCATCTTTTTGGCCCTGATAGCGATTTTGCCCAATATTATTGGCAGCTTTTTAGAAATCCCTCAGACGATTAGCTACTTTTTCGGGGGAACGGCGCTCTTGATTCTGGTTGGTGTGGTTTTAGACACCATGAAACAGGTCGAGTCGCACCTTTTGATGAAGCGCTATGATGGATTTATGAAAAAAGGCCGAATTAGAGGTCGATAAAAATTTTAAAGTGTGTTACATTCTTAGGGAAATCCTATAAATAGCACTGAATTGTTAAATGTTTCTGATTATAGCAGGAGAAATAAATGCCTAGAGTGATCGGTATCGATATACCGGATAACAAAAGACTTGAGATAAGTTTGACCTATATCTACGGTATCGGCCCTAAATTTGCAGCGGATATTTGCGAAAAATTAAATCTCGATAAGGATATGCGCGCTCACAAGCTGTCGCAAGAAGAGATCTCGAAGATTAACTCGTTGCTTCAGTCCGAGTACACGGTTGAAGGGGATTTAAGACGTACGACGCAAAACAACATCAAGCGATTAATTTCGATCCACTCCTATCGTGGCCAGCGTCATAAAGCAGGGCTTCCCGCAAGAGGCCAGCGTACTCGTACGAATTCGAGAACCCGAAAAGGTAAAAGAAAAACCGTCGCTAACAAGAAAGCTTAAGCGACAAGTAAAGAATAATTTTTAAGGAGCACAAGAGCCTTGGCTAAAACTGACACGAAAGGGTCTAAAAGGCCCCAAAAAGCAAGAAGAAGGGCCCAATTAAATGTCCCTTCCGCCGTAGCGCACGTTAAAGCTACGTTTAACAATACGATTATTGCGATCACGGACCCATCGGGTCGTGTTATTACGTGGTCTTCTGCGGGAAAGGTTAATTTTTCCGGTTCCAGAAAGTCTTCTGCTTTCGCAGCAACCGTTGCTGCCCAAGATTGCGGTAAAGCAGCTCAAGCAATGGGTGTAAAAGAAGTCGAAGTGAGCTTGAAAGGACCTGGCGCCGGAAGAGAATCTGCGGTTAGAGGGCTTCAGAGCACCGGACTGCAAATCACTAGCATTCGCGATGTAACGCCAGTCCGTCACAACGGATGCCGTTCCAGAAAGAGAAGACGCGTTTAAAGAATTTTTTATAAATCCTGAGGAGCCCATTCATGACCGTAAAGTATGGCAAATTTGAAATGCCACAAAAGATCGTACAAGATACAGATAAGGCCAGCGCCCACTCTGCACGCTTTGTTGCGGAGCCGTTTGAAAGAGGCTTTGGACACACTGTCGGTAACTCTCTAAGACGTATGTTGCTCTCATCCATGGAAGCCCCGGCCATTATCTCTGTCCGTATCGAAGGGGTTCCTCATGAGTACATGGCTATCGAGGGAATCGTAGAAGATATGACGAATATCGTCTTGAACTTCAAATCGGCGTTGCTAAGAAAATTGCCGATGGTAAACGACTATGCTTCCAGAGAGTCACGCATGCTTACCGGGACAGTGGAGATCACTCAGGATATGCTGGACAAGAACGGCGGGCAAATTCAAGTGACACTTGGCGATGTCGTTAAAGAAGGAAACTTTGAGGTGGTAAACCCTGGGTTGCCCCTATTCAAAGTGACTCAACCGATGAAGCGTCAGATTGATTTAAGAGTGGCATTTGGTCGTGGATATATTCCTGCCGAGCGCCATGAGATTCATGACAAAACCTCCGATGAGATTCTGATCGATGGGCTTTTTTCCCCGGTTAGATTGGTAAACTATACGGTTGAAAACACTCGTGTAGGACAAGATACCGACTATGACCGTTTGATCTTGGATATCGAAACGGACGGAAGAGTCACCCCCGAAGAGGCAATCTCTTTTGCTTCCCAAATTGGAATGAAGCACTTTGAGATTTTCAATAATAAGCTAAAATCGATGCAGCTTTCTTTTGATGAAGGAGAAGGAGAAGCGCAGGATGAAGATGACGAGCTTATGGAAAAGCTTTCTCTAAGAATTGATGAGATTGAGCTTTCAGTAAGATCGACAAACTGCCTATCCGGCGCGAACATCGATACGATTGCAGAGCTTGTTTCCATCCCGGAAAGAAGAATGCTTGAGTTTAGAAACTTCGGAAAGAAATCGCTGAATGAAATTAAAGCGAAACTGCAGGAGATGGAATTATCTCTTGGCATGGACTTGACCCGTTATGGCATTACCCCAGATAACATCAAAGAAAAAGTTGCGAAATATCAGGAAGCCAAAAGAGGTCAGTTAGAAAGCAACCCCGATTTAGAACTTTCACCAGAAGAGTAAATTATGAGACATCGCAAAAATACCTTTAAGCTCTCTCGCACTGGCTCACACAGAAAGGCACTTTTTGCTAATATGCTAAAGTCCCTGATCGAGAACGAGCGCATTGAGACGACGGTACCCAAAGCTAAAGCACTTAAGCGAAAAGCAGATAAGATGATTACCCTTGCAAAGAAGAATACCCTTCACACAAGACGTCGTTTAATCAGCGAGCTGCAAATTCAGTTTAATGCTTTGACACCTAAGGAAGCCAGACGCGCGAAAGAGGGTGACACCTCCAGCTACAACACCGATCGTAAAGTTATCGGCAAATTGATGGATGATTTAGGTCCCCGATTTAAGGAAAGAGAAGGCGGTTATACCCGTATTCTTCGCCTTGGAAGAAGACGCGGCGATAATGCTGAAACTTGCTTTATCGAGTATCTTGACGCTTAATATCTTAGATAGGCAGCCCTCGAAATTAACCTTTCGATGGCTGCCTTATTCTTTTCCCAATATTCTTTGACATTTCTGAAAGAAGTCAGTATCATTCAAGAATATGTGAGGTTCAAGTCATGCCTATCAATGTCGCAATTAACGGATTTGGTCGTATAGGCCGTCTTGTCTATCGAATTATTCAGGATCACCCTGATATTCATATAGTTGCAATCAACGATCTTGTGCCGGCTGACTGTTTGGCGTATCTGTTAAAATACGACACCACGCATAGAACATTTTCACAAGATATATCTGTTAAAGGAGATAAAATTGTTGTGGGTAACTCTGAAACGTTAGTTTTAGAGGAAAAAGATCCCGAAAATCTCCCTTGGAAAAAGCTTAATGTCGATTTCGTTATCGAATCTACTGGACTGTTCACTTCGAAAGAAGGAGCCTCCAAGCATCTTAAAGCGGGCGCTAAAAGAGTGGTTATTTCCGCCCCCGCGAAGGGAGATATCCCCACCTTAGTGATGGGGGTAAATGAGACGACTTACAATCCTGAAAAGGATTTTATTGTTTCCAATGCGTCATGTACAACGAATTGCTTAGCCCCCGTGGCAAAAGTAATTTTGGATCACTTTGGATTTAAAGAGGGATTAATGACAACCGTACATGCGATGACAGCATCGCAGCCCACGGTCGATGGCCCCTCCAAAAAAGATTGGCGCGGGGGGCGTTCCGCTTCCCAAAATATTATCCCCGCTTCCACAGGAGCTGCTAAAGCTGTGACTTTGGTGCTTCCGGAGCTTCAGGGAAAACTTACAGGTATGGCTTTTAGAGTTCCTACGATCGATGTATCGGTTGTGGACTTAACCTTTAGAACGGAAAAGCCAACTACTTATGATAAACTATCACACGCAATGAAGGAAGCTTCAGAGACAAATTTAAAAGGAATTTTAGGCTTTACAGATGAGCAAGTCGTCTCATCAGACTTTATCGGCTCTAAATTTTCCTCTATCTTTGATCAGGGCGCCGGAATTGCTTTAAACGAAAACTTTTTTAAGATCGTCGCCTGGTATGACAACGAAATGGGCTATGCAAGCCGCATCGTCGATCTAGTACAGTATATGGCATCCAAATCAACGTAGGGCGCGGTCATGAAAGATACAAAATTTAGGATATTCCAACAGTGGATTTCACGAGAGAACCTATTATTGAAACCGTTATTACCCCAAGGGAGGGGTACAAAATTGTCGTCAGAAGCTCTAAAGCCGTTGGGCAAGAGGAATATTTTGTCGATGCCGTAGAGATTGTCTCCTTCGGAGGATCTCACTTCTTTCGCTCTTTAGAAAGACCCAAGCCATTTATTGTTCCTGTTTCTGACTACGAAGTCGTTGAGACAAGAGAAGCGCGTATTGTGCTGAAGAATGTAGGGCTGGATAAGTCGATTAAGATTGCCGGTGGCAAAGAGACAAAAGCTCAGCCTCCCAAAGAGGAAAAGAAACCCGAGTCAGAAAGCTCTGAAGCTAAAAACGAGGGGTCAAAAGGTAGAAGAGAAAGACGTCGTGGCCGTGGGCGAAAAAAATTAGACAATAGAGAAGACAAGTTAGAAGAGAATAAGGACGATTCCGGAGAGGAAAAGCCGGAGGACAAGTCTTATGATTCCGTTGACTTGGAACCACCGCAAGATGAAAGCGAAGAGGCTACTAGAGAGGGAGAAAGAATTTCCGAATCGGTTCTTTCAGAGCTTTTGACTCCACCGCCTTCACTTATTTCTGAAACGCTCGACCGCTATCGGGAAAATTCGATGTTCCAAAGCGCGTTTTATACGAAAGAGGAGCTCGATTCTGTCGCTGAAGAGGAGAGTCCTCATACAGAAACGAGCGAGTCGTTTGAAGTTTCCGTCCCCGAAGAGTCCAAACCCTCGGAATCTCAATAAGTACGGATCTTTAGCTCCGCTTTGGAGTGCGGAGCCCTGGCTCCGCTGGTGCAACACTCACATGGGTTAC
>JAGROB010000026.1 GCA_020440465.1 Chlamydiia bacterium | reverse complement strand
CCTGCCCTTCGCTAATAAACCTGCCTCTGCCCCTGCCCTTTCCTCAATCTAATGTGCTTTATCCCCAATACGTTTAATCATTGTTATTAACATTGCAACGATTCGACACAAAGCTTCCATTGCTTCAACAAAATGCTTTTCTTCGACTAATTGAAGACTTCGCATTACATCTAAAATGCTGGAACACTCGGTTGCAGATCGTTTTGCCATTCGATAAAACCGACACTTTTCGCTAGGAGAAAACTCACCGGCACCCTCAGCGATATTTAAAGGTATTGATGTGGCTGCACGTCTTAACTGATCGACTAAATACGCGCGTCCCCTGGGAAGACTATTAGACACTTTATCGGCCAACACAGTAAAACTTAAAGAATAGTGATACACCTCAAGTTTTTCATGACTTTGAAAATAGCTCATAATGACTCCAAAAAAGAATCGCATAATAGTAACACGTCAAATTTTCAATGTTAAGGATATTAATTTTGATTTCTAAGAAAAGGGCAGGGGCAGGGTTAATAGCGAAGGGCAGGGGCAGGGGCAGGGGCAGGTTTAATAGCGAAGGGCAGGGGCAAGGGCAGGGGCAGAGGCAGGTTTAATAGCGAAGGGCAGGGGTGCGGTTAATTTAATTTTGAAATGTCCCAACTATAACCCCCTCACCTTTCGGTGAGGGGTGTTTTTTTAGCGACTTTCAAGCGTTTGTTTATTCTGACGAATTGCTTCGGTGCTGGCATCGATCAGACGTCCGTTTTCCACAATAACACAGGTGCTACGGTTTACCGTATCAGTGTTTTCATCAATTGCCCAGGTACTTTCTTGAACCAGCTGGTTCATCTGCTCGATAGTGCAGCAGCTTGAAAGTCCCAGCAAAAGCGCGGCATAGAGGGTTTTCATTAGTTACCTCCAGCCGTTGACTTCAATACGCGGTTGATTTCTTCTAACTGACGACGGTTTTCGTCGATTTTACGGTTAGCCTCTTCAATGGCTTGGATGTTTTGTTCAATAGCACAGGTGCTTCTTTGAACCGCTTGTTTATTGCACTCCAGATTTTGCATCGTCTCTTGGACGCCGCATCCGGAAAAAACAGCTCCGATAATCGGAAGTATAAGAATGGTCTTTTTCATAATAACCCTTAAGATTGGTTTAACAGGTTATTTTACGGTATATCGAAAGTGGGAGATTAAGGAAAAGACTTTATTTGGGAAGAAGATTAGTAACTAGGGTCTCGGGTCGATTATAATAAAAGTCTAATTAAATAGGTCTGTTGATTTAATATTTAAAGCTTTGAATAAAGCTTTAAGATTTCTTGTTGAAAGAGAGTTGTTGTCGAATAGAAGAAAGGTTCCCTTAGACTCAGGAGAAAATTTTTCCCAATACTTTTTCTTAGCGCTAAGGTTTAAGTAGCGACTCGCAAGTTTATAGCCTCTTTGAGCTAACCATTTAGCTACAGGGGGAAGATTTTTAATTTCCCCCAGACTTTCTCTTGGAACTGAACCGACGGTTACATAATCTGCTCCATCCTCTTCCAAAATCTTTAACATCGACGTCACAAGTAGCTCTGTAGTGCCGTTAGGAGCATCGGGGTGCATCATCAAATGATTCATCAGCCAGCCGTTTTTAGATTCCAATCGATTGGCTACTCCCACACCGACAGCCTTTTCGTTTTGTTTGGCCCAGAACCATCTTTTTCCTTCGACGTTATCAAATAAATGGACGTGAGAGATATGCACCTGAAGACCTGCTCGTCCTTTGAGCCAGGCATCGGCAAGGGACTCGAGCTCCTGCCTTCTTTCTAAATCATTAAAAGTTAGCTCGTTAAAAGACACTCCGTATTTTTCGGCTCGACGAACTTTTCGTCTTAGCAAGCTTGCACGATCACCGGTCTCTTTTTGGGGGTCTTTTTTAGGGTCGAAGAAAATTTCTTCTCCGAACTCGAGCTTTTTATAGCCTAAACGTTCTGCCATCCACTCGCTGAATTCGGGGGAGGTGCAGATATAGATGACACCCTGTCCGGAATGGTCGGAGTAATTTTCAAACGCCTCTGCCAAAGCGCCTTGGGTATTTTGGGGCGCAACGGGATCGCCGTAGACGACATTAATGCCCTCTTCGGTTCGATAGCCGATAAGCCCCTCGAGCCCCTCTTTTTCAAAGTATCGGGTCTTAGGATCTAAAACGGCATCAGAGCAGTAGTTTCCCCAGCGTCGTATCGTATCAAGCGGCAGGAGCATCATAGTGGCTTACGATCTTTTGATACAGGCCTTCTACAAAATTAAAGACCGCTTCCGCCCAAGATACGAGCGTTTCGAAGGCGGTCGGGAAAAAAACATAGATCCCGTAGAAAATGAGCCCGAATATTATAAAATTAACTATAAATTTCATGTTTTACCTCTATAATTTCACCTTAAATAAATTTTCTTATTTGTCGAAGATTATTTTAAGTTGTTGGTTGTGAGCCGGTACTATTCATTGGGAAAAATAAGCTCGGAGTGGACGGGGTAGAGAAACAAAGATGACAATTTACAAAAAATACTTTATACCTAACCTCTTATGAGAAACCTCCTTTTAGCCCTAGTTGCTTGGGTGAATTTTGTCTCTGCCGGCTCGATGACCCTTAAGGAAATGGGGGTAACCTTTCCCATTCGACTGGCCCCTTCCGACTCGACCCTGTTTATCCCTTTAAAAGACCTCGCCGGGGCAACCCCATCGGCGGCGACTCTCAATTTTCAGGGGGTGGAATCTCCCTTTCAGCTTCAAATTTTTGTCGGCAAGCAATCGGTCTTTAGCGGGGAAATACAGGGCAATGAGCATGTTAAATTCCCGATTCCTGCCACAGGTAATGAAGTTTCTTCCCTAAGAATGGAATTTAAATCTCAAGACGCTGAACAAATTATCGCTTGGATCGATCCCCGATCTGAAATGGAGTTTAGTCCCCAAAAATCGCTTCCGATCCAACAGTTTAGCGACTTAACGCTTTTTCTTGAGAAGCCCACTTTAGAAAATCAAGAAGCACTTTTGAATGCGGCCTCAGAGCTTGGCGCGCTCTATTTCCCCTGGAGATTAAAACCGAAGTGGGTTCAAGAAAGCCTCTCTTCCGGGATTATGATCGGGGAGTTTGAGAAAGAATTAGATTTTAACGGATCGCTTTTAAAAGTCGATTCAAAAGCGGTTGGGAAGTTATATAGCTTTTTATCGGGAGAAACTCCGTTAACATATGACGAATTCGCTTTCAGTCAGACGGATGATAGCTCATCGCCTTGGAGCATAATTCTTCCTCATACCTTTTCAAGCGCCTCAAAGTATAGCGGGAGACTGAGATGGCATCTCAAAGTGTCAAACTCTACTGATACCGAACAAGAGCTCACTTTTTCTGTGGGATCGGAGCCGAGTAAAATCGTAATTATTCCTCCTAAAACAGAAAATCGGGTGGAAGTGTTTGAAATAGAGACCTTTAAACTTCCCAATCGCGCGTATTTCACCCTGGCTTCGTCAAAGGGAGTTAAGATTGAGTCCGGCTCTCATTTCACTTCGATTCCCTATGACGGAAGATCTATAATCACTTTTCAGGATGCCGCAAGAGCGATGCTTGGAAAGGGGGAAGTTATTCTTTCGGAGAAAACGCCCGAACATCTTTTGGCCGCTTTTGAAGTGGTCAGTTTTTTAGCTCGCAATCAGGGACGCCCCCAAGAGTTAGTGTTGAGAGAAATGACCAATCGAATCGACAAGCGGGAGGGGGATTGGTCAGTCGGAGTCCTTTCCGCTTTGGATTTATCCGTTTTTAGGCCCCGCGTCGATGTTTCTTGGCCGTTTGTGACAAAAAGCGGATTTATCAATGGGATCCTATTCCCTAAGGGAAAATATATCTCTCATAGTTTTATGCAGATTTTTGATCTTGAAAATCCTATGATCGCGCTAACGGACTTGAGCGGCGATTATACCTCCTGGACGGATTCAGAGATTTGGCAAAGGGTTTTTCAGTTTGGAGCTCCTTTTGCCCAAAAAGAGGAAAAGGATTGGGTTGCGATTGATTACAATATTCGGTTTCCCCCCATCTATTTAGATCACTTTCGTCTGGATCTCTGGTGGGCAGATCATAAGGGGTGGATAGTTCTGCTATGGGCACTTGCCACAGCATTTTTTTTAAGGTTTGTCTGGAATAAACTCACATTTAAACGGGACGTATGAAGTATCTTTGTTTTTTGTTATTAGCTTTTGGATCTTTAAGGGGAGAGGCCTTTATTCAAAAAAAGGGGAAAAGTTTTTTTGCCCCTGAGTATTGGACTTACAGGACCGCACACTTTTGGAATAGAAAGGGGGTAAGAGAAAATTCCGGAGAAGTCTTTAACAAGAAAGAGATCAATTTGTACTACGAATATGGACTTACGGATAAAGATACTTTAGTGGCAAAAGCGCTCTACGATTGGATTGATCAATCGAAGCAGGGAAAAACAATTGGGTTTGAAGATTTTGAAGTCGCCTGGAAGAGAGCCTTATGTCAGAAAAAAGCGTGTATTTACAGCACTCAGCTTTGGTTAATTATTCCCTCCGGCCCCGCAAATAAACCCGCTTTAAGATATGGAAGGTTTGGGATTCAGGGCGATATTATGTATGGGCAGTCTTTTAAGTTTAAAAAGGATCAAAACGGATTTTTTGACGCGGGGCTGGGGTATCGATGGTACTCCGGATACCCATCCGATCAGATTCGGGGATATATGAATTTGGGCTTTGACCTGACCGAAAAGTTTCAACTGATCTTGAGTACTTACTTAGAATGGGGCGTCTATAACGGACAGGCGCAGATGGTGGAAGAAGTGATTGTCAACGATCCGAACTACCGTTTGCTAAAGGGGTACTTGACGTTTAGATATCGTCTTTCGAAGATAGTGTCGCTTGTCGCCGGCCCGTACGCCCACTTGTGGGGACGAAACGTGGGAACCGGCGGCGGTTTTAGAGGAGGGGTCTGGATTGACTTTTGATCTGGATCGCTACGAAGAGCTTTACGACCGTGCCCTTATTGAAAAAATGGACCATCAGGAGATTGCCGAATTTCAGGCGGTTCCGGCCAAGTTGGATGGGGAAACGCTTGTTATTTTAGCGGAGTCGGAGATCACTCCAAGAGCACGCGATCGCTTCAAATATCTTTTCAAAGTTCAAGACATTCGGATTGAAAAGGTCTCTCACGTCGATATTTTCATGATTCTCGATAAGTACTGCAAGAACGAGATCATGGAAAGAACGCTCAAAGACCTTACGGAGTTTATGCCAAGCTTGTCCGCTCACTATGTCTATTCCAGAAAGCAAGTGATCTGGTGGAGCGTCTTAGCAGCCCTTTCGTTAGCTTGGATCTATTTCGACGTCTACACTTTCTTGTTCGTTATTTTTTTTATCATGCAGGTGATCTACTTTTGTGTGATCAGCTTCCGTTTCGGAATCAGTATGGCGGGAAGTCAGTTTGAAATCGTCGAAATGATCTCCGACGAAGAGGTCAAAGCGCTTAAAGACGAAAGCTTGCCTTTATATACGGTATTAGTACCGGTGTATAAAGAAGCGAATATTTTACCTATTCTAATTAAAGCCTTAAAAGCGATAGACTACCCCCCCGATAAGTTAGACGTGCTGTTTTTGATGGAAGAAGACGATTTAGAAACCATTCGGAAGCTCGAGTCGATCAAAACCCCGTCTAACTGGAAGCCGTTGATTCTTCCCGATTACTTGCCGAAGACCAAGCCGAAGGCGTGCAATTATGGCTTGCAATTTGCCAGGGGAAAGTTTGTAACCATTTATGACGCGGAAGATATTCCCGATCCAGATCAGCTTAAAAAAGCGATCATCGGCCACGCCAAAATTGGCCCCAGCTGTCTTGTGGTTCAAGCGGCGCTAAATTATTACAACTGGAATCAAAATCTTATTACCTCCCTTTTCGCCTTAGAATATTCGTATTGGTTTGACTACCTTTTACCCGGTTTGGAGTATTTTAATTTACCGATTCCTCTGGGGGGAACGAGTAATCACTTTAATACCCGGCTTTTACGGGAGTTGGGAGCATGGGATCCCTATAATACAACCGAAGACGCCGACTTGGGGATGCGCGGCTATGCCACAGGGCTTAAGATCGGTACGATTAACTCCACGACTTTCGAGGAAGCTAACTCTCAATATTGGAACTGGATTCGTCAACGCTCCCGCTGGCTTAAAGGGTACATGCAAACGGCTTTGGTTTATAATCGCCACCCGATCCGAACGCTTAAAATCATCGGCTTTAAAAACTGGATCGCCTTTCAGATGATGATTACGGGAACACCGCTTATGCTTTTAATCAACCCGATAGTCTGGCTGACCTTTGTCATTTGGGCTGTCGGATTGTTTGTTCAATACTTTCCCACCTTCCCGACCTGGGTGATTTACTTTGGTTTCTTTAACTTATGGGTGAGCAACTTTATCGGAATCTATTTGAATATGCTCGGGGTGTTTAAGCGGAAGATGTATCAATTGATCCCCGTGGCCTTTTTAAACCCCTTTTATTGGATATTTTTTCACTCGGTAGCAGCCTATAAGGCACTGTGGCAGCTATTTTTTAAGCCCCATTATTGGGAAAAGACGGAACATGGACTTAGTAACATTTCCCCAGAAGGAAAAGAGTCTCCGGTTAAGCTATAGCGAAATCAAGTTTTATCTTGTTTTTTCGCTTGTTTTATCGGGATTAATCTATTGGCTTCATAGCTACTTGTTCGAAAAAAACTATGCGGAAGAGCTGTTTTTGTTTTTGGGAGAAAAAAGCCAGATGGCACATGGGGGGGCCAGCCCCGATATCGATAACTGGCTGTTTGTAACGCCTTTAATCCCTTATACCCTTGTTTTATACTTATGTAGTCCCTACATTGCCCTTTCCTTGCTTTCTGGCTTCTTGTGGGCGGGGTGGTTATATTCCGTTAGAGTTTTATTCAAAAGGCGCCAAATTACGTTTGGGTTGGCGTTAGTATTATGGGCTTTTTTAGCTTTATCCCCTACCAGTGTTTGGTTTTTTATAGAGATGCCGCAACTGGCTTTCGTCTATTCCGCCTTTGTTATCTCTTTGTATGCACTAAGACGGTACTTTTTCAAAAATATTTCATCAGAGTTTTTAGTCTTCGCTTTGGCTTCCGCTTTAGTCGTACAAAATAATATACCGTCGTTTGCAGTCTACTTAGCTTATATCCTTCCCGCTGCTAGCGTCATTTGGACGCTTAAAAAGCCACCGGTACCTTTAATTTTAGTAATTATTTTTCCGACGCTCTTTTTTATTTTCGCCCCCATGGCAATGAACGGCCTGCTTCACTCAGACTTTTCTTTGTCGGGTATCATCCACTATTTTCCGATGTTAAATGTGGATTTGGAAGCTTATGAAGGTAGCTGGATAGAGACGGGCAAATTTATGCTTCGTCTTTTTTGGGAAAACGGGCTTTATACGCTTCCGTTTTGGATTTTTTGGTTCAGAGTCCCCTTCCATCAACATAAAGGGGTTTACATAAGTTTTTTAGGAGCGCCCCTTATCTTTTTGGGTGTAAAAATATACTTCGGGGGCTACATCCCAGATCTTGGGACTTTAATTTTATTTCCTTTATTTGCCATTTTGCTTTTGTCGGCTCCGTTTCGGGTGACGCTGAAAAAGAAAGCGGGGTTTGAGTTGATTTTAAGTGTGCTTTTCATGGGGGCGATACTATGGGATTTTCAAACTTTAACGAATGGTGCACATAAGCCCGATTTTTATCGTGCCCTTTTAGGAGCCCCGTTTGCTAAACACAATATTTCCGATGAAATCGCGCTCGCTAAAATCCTTAGAGCGTCGGAAGGAAGAGTTTTAACGGATGAAAGGGTGACGTATAAAATTATTTATTTGGTCGATGATCCCATGCGATTTGTCGTGCCGTATCAGTATCGGTTTGAGACAGTGCTTTCAAAGCCCGAAAGGTTTGTAAAGTGGGTGCTTGTCACGGAAGGTTTCCGGCAGGATAGGGTCTTAAAAACCTATCCCGCCGCGAAGTTTGGCGAGCTTCCCGGGTATAGAGTCGCTCACCAAATAGGGGACTTTACACTCTTTGAAAGAGTCGAGGATCCTGACTTAAGTACTCAGATGCCACAACAAGAGTGATTCCGCCAACCACCATAAGCGCCGCACCGACAGGGCCGGTTGCGCCCAAGGCAATCATTCCAATCGCCGTAAGAGCGACAAGGGAGAGCTTGGCTGTAAGGTTGAAGAACTGTTTTTTATTAGGATCGGTAATCTTATCAGAAATGAGCTCGATCGACTTCGAAGCCGCAAGATACGCCAAGCCGCCAAGCATAACCGGGGCAGAGATCAAGCCCGCTGCGCCCAGGATACAGATTGCTCCGCCGGTGATAACAACGTCGGTCACTTTCTTGGCGCGTTCAATGTGGGGCCTAAAACGTGGAGAAGCTTTTTGGTAGGCAACGTTTAGCAGCGCATCGGTGCCAAGCTTTACACCCGCCACAACAGGGGCTGTGATTAAAGCAGGCCATTGGGGGCTTGAAGCCGCAGCCGCACCCAGATAGTTAATGTAACCGGAATAAAGGCCGCAGTTTACAGCTCTTAAAACTGCCGGTGCAGAGGGAAGGTAATTTGACATATGGTTTACTCCTTATTCTAAAGAAAGAAGCATTGTAACATAAAATCTAATTAATATAAAATTTCTATCCTTATGAAAAAGATACGTTTGTCCAAAGTGCTTTCGGAAAGGGGGATTGCCTCCCGCAGGGAAGCGGATCAGTTGATTGAAGCGGGGCTTGTGGAAGTGGAGGGGAAGGTTGCTCAGTTGGGGGAAAAGGTCGATCCCGATGCGAAAATTTCTTTGACTAAGCCACTTCAAAAGAAAGCAACTATTTTATTGAATAAACCGGTGGGCTATGTCTCGAATCTGCCTGAGAAAGGGTATAGAGCTGCGATTGAGCTGATCACCCAAGAGAATCAGGTGGGGCCGGGCAAATTTTCCGTTTCCATGAAAAAGGGGCTGGCCGTGGCCGGAAGGCTTGACATCGACTCAAAAGGACTTTTGGTCATGACGCAAGATGGCGTGATCGCCAAGCAGCTGATTGGAGAAAAGAGCGAAGTTGAAAAAGAGTACCGGGTCTATGTGGAAGGGGAGATTACGGAAGCCAAGATAAGAAAACTGCGATTTGGGTTATCGATCGATGGCAAAGCTTTGAAGCGAGCAAAAGTGGATGAGATCGGCCCCGGACTGTTAAGGTTTGTTTTGAAAGAGGGGAAAAAGCGGCAAATCCGCCGCATGTGCGAAGCCGTTGAATTAAAAGTTACCGGGCTTAAGCGCTCCCGCATTGGAAATGTTATGTTAGCCAAGCTCCCGGAAGGCAAATGGCGTTTTCTTTCCCCCGACGAATCTTTTAGATAGCTTATATTGGCCCGTAATTTTGACGGGCCAATAATCCTATCGGGTTTAAGTGTTAATATTAGTCAGCGTAGAGCATGTTATCAGGTGCATCAGTCTCCGGATTGTCAGTTTTAGGTTCGGAATTCTTAGTTTGTATACTCACGACTGTATCTGCCGTTGCTTTTAAGGCAACAAATCCAAAACTAATTACTCCTAAAGCTGCAACAAGAGGGGAGACGAAGCCCAAACAGGCGGCTGTAGTGAAACCGGCGATGACAATGCAGATTTCAGCTGCGACGGTGAAGAGAGCTGCTTTTGAACGGTTTTCATCGCTCACGTTGTTAAGGATTAAATGCTCAATCGTGCGGCTTACAATTGGAAAACCCACTAATAGGGCTCCGCCGATTGCAATTGGAGCTGAAACAAGTCCCAAAGCATAGCTTGCGCCAAAACCTAAAGCCATGCTTGCTACGGTGCCGATGGTGAATAAAATATCATAGGTGTTTTCCGAAATGATCTGTTTGTTTTCCAAACCTATGGTTACTGCTAATACAGGAAAAGCCACAAAAGCCACAATCGCGGCAGTTCCCGCTAAAGCACCCGCGCTGGGTCCAAGAATAGCACCTTGGATAGCTCCTCCGGCGGCGGCAAATCCGGTTGCCAAAAGATGAATTCCACCCGCAAATGCGGTAAGAAGAATCCCCATCGCAACTGGATGTACTTTTTCGTCTTGTTTGCTACTTGCCCCAGAAAGGGGTGCAGGATTTTCCGGTGCTGATGGTTCAACCTTAGCATTAGTAAGTGTAGGTACGCTCATAAAAAAATCTCCGTGTTATTTTTTTAAATGATAGTTTAATCGACTCAGGGCTTAAAATCGACACATTTTTTAACAAAATCTTAACAAAAGTGGGTGAATGGACAATGGACAATGGACAATGGACGGGAATGGACAGCCGCAAAATGGACAGCAAGCGAATGGACAAATGGACAGAATTATTTTCAAAAAATAACTTGTTTTTGAGCGACTTTCTTTATTGAACAGACAGTCATGCCCCATGTCCATTCGGTTGTTGTCCATTCTGCGGCTGTCCATTTGCTTGCTGTCCATTCCCGTCCATTTGTCCATTTACTTGCTGTCCATTCGTCCATTACTTAAACAGATACTGTCCTGTAAGCGACCCCTTCTCTTTGGCGAGCGCCTCGGGTCTGCCGGCAAAAAGCAGCTTGCCCCCCTTGGCTCCCGGTCCCGGCCCCAGGTCGACCAGATAGTCCGCTTGCTCCAGCACATCGGTGTTGTGCTCGATCATAATCAGCGTATTGCCCTTGTCCACCAAGCGATTCAGCACATGAAGAAGCTTCTTGATATCGTCGGGGTGAAGCCCCGTGGTCGGCTCGTCCAATAAATAGAGTGTTTTGCCGTGGGAGCGCTTGGCAAGCTCTCGCGACAGCTTAATCCTTTCCGCCTCTCCGCCCGAAAGGGTCTGGATCTCTTGCCCCAACTTCAAATACCCCAGCCCCACATCCATCAGTGTCGCAAGCGTCCGCTTAATCCGAGGGTGCGCCTTGAAAATTTCGTGGGCCTCTTCCACGGTCACTTGCAGATACTCTCCCAAGTTTTTCCCTTCGTATTTCACTTCCAGGCTCAACGGATTTAATCTCAGCCCATGACAGACGTCGCAGGGGATTTTAACGGGGGGTAAAAAGTGCATCTCGATCCGTTTGAAACCAAGCCCCCAACAGTTCGTGCACATCCCTTTTCGATGGTTCATGCTGAAATGTTTCGGCTCAAGTCCCTTCGCCCGCGCCGCGGGGAGCTGGCTGAAAAAATCCCTCAACGGGGTTAAAATATCTGCGTACGTACAGACATCGGAGCGGATCGTCTGTCCGATCGGGTCTTGATTCAAAACAATCACGCGATCGAAGTTATCAATCCCCGAAACCGTTCCTGTCGGAAGCGCCACCTTATCTTCTTTTAACAGCCCTTTTTTGATCGCCGGCAATAAAACGTCATGCATCAGGGTCGATTTTCCGGAGCCGGAAACCCCCGTAAACACCGTCATCGCGGAGATGGGCAGCTTCACGCCAAAGTTTTTAAGGTTGTGGCACGCTCCCTTTTCGATTTTTAATTTCAAATCCAACGCTCTTCGTTTTTTCGGGATCGGAAGCTTTAATTCACCCGAAAGATAGCGTCCCGTTAAAGAGTTCGGGTCTTTTAAAATCTGCTCATAGGTTCCTTGAGCGACCACTTTTCCCCCCTGATCGCCCGCGCCGGGACCAAAGTCGACGATATAGTCGGCCGTTTTTACCGTCAGCGGATCGTGCTCGACCATAAGCAGTGTATTGCCCAGCTTTTTCAGCTTGTCCAAAGCGGCATTCAGCCGGTCGTTATCGTACGGGTGAAGCCCGATCGTCGGCTCGTCCAGTACATATAAAACGCCCGTAAGTCCCGACCCTAACTGCCTTGCTAGACGAATACGCTGCGCTTCTCCCCCCGAAAGGGTCGGTGCTTTTCTTTCCAGCTGCATGTAGATCAGCCCCACATCGTGTAAAAACGTAAGCTTCGAGACAATTTCGTCTTTCACTTCGTTTAAAACAGCGTGTTTTTGGGGGAGTTTTAGCTTCTCTATAAATTTAAGCGCCTCGTCCACCGGCAGCCGGCAAAAATCGGGAAGCGATAAGCCATTTAACGTGACATGTCGTGCCAGCGGATTCAAACGATCTCCCCGACAGGTGTCGCAAACCCGCTCTTCCAGCAAGGGGAGTAAGCTTTTTCTAAGCTCCCACCGCCCCTTTTGCCCCGCCATCTCAATCGCGTTGGCAAACCCGATCCAGCGGTAAGGCTGATCTGTCGAATCGGTTCCGTAAAGCACGACTTGAAGCTGTTTGGGATTTAGCTCTCTCATCGGTTTATAAGCGTCGATTCCGGCTTGCTTCATCACCTTCAAGAACAACGTGTAAGCATCGGAGTCGGGGGCATCGCTCCAGATTAATCTTAAAAAGGTAAACGGCGTCAGCTCCAAAAAGTCGTCATTTGCTGCAAGATTTGCTCCATAAACCGTGCCGATCCCTTCGCAGACGGGGCACATGCCGTCTTGTTTGTTAAAAGCAAACGTCTCCGGAGTCACGGCTTTAAAGGACGTGCCCGACTTTTCGGCGGCAAAGCTTAAGTTAAAAAACAGCTCCTCGTCCCCCTTTAGAACCGTTAAGCTATTGTCGCCGATCTTGACGGCCGCCTCGATCGCCTCGAACAATCTGCCGCTATTTTTTTCATCCGCAATCAGACGGTCGATCACAAGCTCAAGCGTGTTTTTACGCCGTTTGTCGTACGGAATTTCAGCGTCTAAGTCGTAAAAAGCGCCATTTAAACGGATTCTAACGTAGCCTTGTCCCGAAAGCGCTTCTTTAACCTTCTCAAACGTCTCCCCCTTTTTAAGGGTGATCGGCGCTAAGATCTGAAGCCGTTCTCCCGGCTCGATTTCCATCAGTTTTTCGTGGACATACTCTTTCGTGATCGACCGAATCACTTCGCCCGATTCGGGATCGTGGGGAATCCCTTCTTTGGCCCACAAAATCCGTAAATAGTCGTAAATCTCCGTCATCGTTCCCACCGTCGATCGGGGGTTTCCGGCGTGCGCTTTTTGCTCGATCGCGATAGCAGGGGAAAGGCCGTCGACTCTTCCTACGGCCGGTTTCGGCATCTGCTTCACGAATTGTCGGGCGTAAGGGGAAAGGGACTCAATATAACGGCGCTGACCTTCCGCGTAAAACGTCTCAAACGCAAGCGACGTTTTGCCCGAGCCGGAGGGGCCGGTGAATAAAATCGTCTTGTCGCGTGGAAGTTTAAGCGACACTCTTTTTAAGTTATTTTGCTCCGCCGCCTCCACTTCGAGCAGGGTCGTTTCGGGCGTTTTTCGTGTGGGCTTTTTCACTTCAATCGGCGGGGGATTGAGCGCCACTTTAAGCGCTTCACCTGTGGGGGACTTTTTCTTGGCGATCGCCTCCGGAGTCCCTTCCGCAATCACTTTTCCGCCGCCGGATCCCCCCTCGGGACCCAAGTCGATCAAGTGATCGGCTACTTTGATCACATCCATGTTGTGTTCAATGATGACGACGCTATTGCCTTTCTTCACCAGATTTTGAAGCACCTCGATCAGGTGGCTGATGTCATGGAAATGAAGCCCCGTGGTCGGCTCGTCCAAAATATAAAGTGTTTTACCCGTGGAGGGGCGGGAAAGCTCTTTCGATAGCTTAATGCGCTGCGCTTCTCCCCCCGACAGCGTCGTGGAGGATTGTCCCAGCTTAAGATACCCTAAGCCCACTTCGTTAAGCGTCTCCAATTTTTTTCGAAGCGACGGGATGTTTTTGAAAAACTCGAGCGCCGTCTCGATATCCATCTCTAAGATATCGTAGATGTTTTTCCCTTTGTACGTGATCGAGAGCGTGTCGCTGTCAAAGCGGCGTCCCAAGCAGGTGGGGCAGTCGATCCAGGCATCTTCCATGAAGTCCATGTCGATCTTCACCATCCCCATGCCGCCGCACTCGGAGCAAGAGCCTTCCTTCACGTTAAAGCTGAATCTTCCCGGCTTAAAACCCTTCGCTTCGGCATCGGGAAGCTTGCTGAATAAGTTTCGGATTTCGTCGAAAAGCTTGGTGTAGGTGGAGGGGTTCGAACGGGGAGTCCTTCCGATCGGCTGCTGGTCGATCGCAATCACCTTGTCGATCGCATCCGTTCCCTTGATCGCCTTGTGTTTTCCCACCTTCATTTCGCCGTGATGAAACAAATTTGTCAGCGCGGGGTAAAGCGTCTCTTGTATGAGCGACGACTTGCCGGAGCCGGAGACGCCGGTGACGACCACAAATTTTTCGAGCGGGATTTTGACGTTAATCCCTTTTAAATTGTGGTGCTCCGCTTTTAGAATCTCCAGCGACTTCGTTTTTTTCGTCCGCCGTTTTTTGGGGACGGGGATTTTAAGGCGGCCTGTAAGATAGCCCGCGGTCAGGGACTCTTTATGATCCAAAAGCCCCTTCAAAGGTCCGTTATAAAGGATTTCTCCGCCATGTTTTCCCGGCCCGGGGCCAAAGTCGACGATCCGATCGGCCTCTAAAATCGTCTCTTCATCATGCTCCACCACAACCACGGTGTTACCCCGGTCGCGAAGCTCTTTTAGGGTCGCTACCAGCTTCGTGTTGTCTCTTGCGTGAAGTCCGATCGACGGCTCGTCTAAGATATAAGTAATTCCCACAAGCCCACAGCCGATCTGAGAGGCCAATCTTACCCGCTGCGCCTCTCCCCCCGATAGCGTGGGGGCGGTGCGGTCAAGCGTTAAATAGTTCAGCCCGACATTTCGTAAAAAGAAAAGCCGCTCTTTGATCTCCTTTAAAAGCTCTTCCGCAATTTTTGCTTCCGTGGGGGAAAGTTTGAGCTTATCGAAAAACTTGGCCGCCTCATCCAGAGTCATTTGAGTGATTTCGAAGATCGTTTTGCCGTTTAAGGTCGCGTGGGCGGGGTACTGCTTTAACCTGGAACCCTTGCAATCGGGACACACGGTTTCCACCATGAGTTTTTCGACGTTCTTCTTATAAAGATTGCTTTTCGCTTCGACATAGCGCTTTTTTGCCTCGTACAAAACGCCCTTCCAGGCGACGTGGTCGACCCAGCTTTTCAGCGTCTCCGGGTGGACGAAAACCATCCTCGTCCATTTTTTTTCGGTGCCGTATAAAAAGACGTTTTTCGCTTGGTCGGGAAGCTTTTTCCAAGGCGTGTTTACCTTGAACTTGTAAAGGCGCGCCAAGTTGTCGTAGATATTTCCGAACCGAACGGTTTGATACGAGCTTGCAACGGAGCAACAATCTTCCTCGATCGAAAGGTCGGGGTCGATCACTTGCTCCAAATCAAATTCTTGCGTGATCCCAAGTCCCTGGCAGGTGTCGCACATGCCGGCGGGGGAGTTAAAGGAAAAGTCGTTCGGCTCAAGGGCTCTATACGACAGCCCCGACTTGGGGGAGTAGGCGTGTCTTGAAAAAAGGGTCTCTTCATCGGTTTTCGGGTTGAAAATCGACATCACGCCGTCGCCCATCTCAAGCGCTTGGGTAACGGACTCCGCAATGCGGGAGTTTTCGGCGGGGCTGACATGCAGGCGGTCGATGACAAGGTCGATATCGTGAGAGACGTTTTTATCCAGCTCCGGAACCTCTTCCAGCTCCACCAACGTTCCGTCGACTCTTGCGCGGGTAAACCCTTTTTTAAGATACGTTTGGAATTCTTCTTTAAAAGCTCCCTTTTTCCCCTTGGCCACGGGGGATAAAATCATAAGTGCCGTTTTTTCGGGAAGGGCTTGGATCGTTTGGATAATCCGCTCTCGGCTTTGGGGTAAAACTTTTTCTCCCGAAACGGGGCAGTGGGGGGTGGAAACCCGGGCAAATAAAACGCGCAAGAAGTCGTAGATCTCCGTCATCGTCCCCACGGTTGAGCGGGGGTTTTTGCCGGCGCTTTTTTGCTCGATCGAAAGGGTAGGGGTGATCCCTTCCGCGTGATCGAGTTCAGGCTTTGCCATCTCTCCCATCTGCCTACGGGCAAAGATAGAGAGCGACTCCACGTAGCGCCTTTGTCCTTCTCGGTAAAGTGTATCGAAAGCCATTGAAGACTTGCCGGAGCCGGAGACCCCGGAGAAAACAACAAGCTCTTTTTCGGGCAGGGTAAGATCTACGCCCTTGAGGTTGTGGACTTTTACGTTCTTTAAGCGGATTTCTTTACTGTGCACTTTTAATTTATTTAATAAAGAGGTTATAGGGGGGAATTATAGGATAAAAAGATATGTCTGTCCAACGTTCGATAGTTTTTTTGGGCCTGTTCGGGTTAATGATTGGGGCGGGGTTTGTTTTCCGCAGTCCAACACCCGTCCCTGCCGAAATAGAGCTTCACCATGAGTTTCTTTTGGCCCAACTTGAAGACAAGGAAGTTGATCCAGAAACCTTTGATTATAAGTCTTTTGAAGAAATGGAACCTCAAGAGGTCGCCGATCAAGTCACAATCGACTTCTTAACTAAGCTTCTTTACGGAACCGATTCTTTTGATGTTGCCTACGCTGACTTATTAGCACAAAGCTTATCGAGCGATCGCGCCAGAAGAGAGATGCTCTTTGTCCCTGCCCGCACCTTTGAGGTGAAAGATAGGGGAGGACAAGAAAACTTTCAGGGCATTCCTACCGTCGTTAAAGATGGAAGAGAAGTGGTCTCAAGTTTTCCATCCTACAAATCAGTTTCCGCGTTTGAACAAGCGGAGTTTTCCACCACGGAACCCGGCTTTTATATCTCCCGAAAGGCCGTAACCAATAGAGAGTATCGAAATTTCTTAAAATCTACGGGAAGACCCGCGCCGGCCCATTGGGACGACACCAAGCTTCGTTCGACGTTTAAGGACAAGCCGGTTGTTAATATTTCCTACGACGAGGCTGAAGCGTATGCCCGTTGGGCGGGAAAACGGCTTCCCAGCCTTTCTGAGATCGAACGCGCTATTCAAAAAAACCGCAATCTTCTTTTGGGAGGCCCTTTAAAAGAGTGGACCTCCACCCCGGCAAAAGAAGTACGAGGGGATCCGGCGCATCAACGCTACAACGGCACCCCTCTTCCTGACACCCAAACCGATTTCTATACCGGTTTCCGCCTCGCCGAAGACGAAGAATAAATCAAATCACACTGCCGCTTGAGAGTTAAAGAAGATCTCCCAAGTTTTACCGGCGAGCTGCTCTTTCATGTTGACGGGGTAAAGGAGCTTTCCGCTCCCTTCGGCATGGAAAAGCTCCAGCTTCAGTGTGAATGGGTTATAAACAATCGCTAAGTGGATGTCGGAGCCGTTGATCTGCCAGTTGGTATCGGCAAAATGGATCGCTAGCTCTTCCAGCTCTTTTTGTATTTCTTCCGGAAGAAATTGAAAAAGCTTTCTGTCGATGGTTTCATGCGAGAGTTTTTGCGTAAGATAGACTCTATACGACGCTAACGTCGAATCCGGGGGCGTTTCTTCCAAAAAGGCTTTCAAGTGAGCGGCTCTGGACAGAATATACGCCTCCATATTCTCCCGTGTTTCATGGGGAAGGGGAGTTTCAGGTATCCTATGGCACTTCGCTTCCATTTCCTGAAGAATTTCTTTCACATCCCCCACCACGCATCTCATAAAGCTTGGGTGGGTCAAAATCAGGTTGAAAGCATGCTCTCCCACAATTCTCATTGGGATATGGGTCGATAGATGGCCCCGCCGTGTGTCAGAGACTCGGTCGAGCTCTTTTTTTGCCGAAGCTACGACCGACTCCAAAAGGTTTTCTACGCTTGTCGGGTTGAATGTCTCGGAGATGTCTTCTTTTGAAAGATTGGTATAAGTTCTCATAAGCGCAGAGGGGTTGTTGCCGATACGGGTAATCCAGGGAGTATGTCTTAAGCGAGTCAAGGGAGCCCCGCTTAAGTGAAGTCTGGATCCTTCTTGCTCATATACCGAAAGGATTTGTTTCAATGTCTCTTCTTTTAAAAAGCGCTTTCTCATTTTTTCGGAAATGGCAA
>JAGROB010000025.1 GCA_020440465.1 Chlamydiia bacterium | reverse complement strand
GTCGGCCAAGAAAATTCTCGAGACAACCAAACGTTCCGGCGCCAGTGTTCATGGGCCGATTCCGCTACCAACCGAAACAAAAAAGGTAACGGTTTTGCGTTCTACCTTTAAGCACAAAGATGCGCGCGAGCAGTTTGAAACCAGAATCCACAAGCGCTTGATTGATGTTTTAGAGCCAACGCCTAAAACAATTGACGCCTTGATGAGTTTAGACCTGCCCGCTGGCGTGGATATCGAGATTAAAACCTAAGTTTTAACTTAGAAAAAAAGAACCCCGGATTAACCCGGGGTTCTTTGTGTTTATAGTTCAATTTTTAATGAATAACTGGTAAGATGCACAATACTTTAAAAATTGGAGGCGGGGATGATATTAGAAATTCAGTCTGCACGACATCGCGAACATGGATATGTTTTGCGCGGCCTTGATGCTGAGCGCACTGTTACGCTAGCTGACTTGCTAGAAGCAGAGGCAGTTTTAATTAAAAAGAAACTGGCCTGCGACTGGTTAAATGTGGATCTGTTACGGACTAGAATTTGCCAGGCCGAAGCTTCTTTGTTGGCTTTAAAGTCTAAGGTCTTAGATTGGTCCAAGCTGGCGCTTTTCTTCTTGCAATCGAGCCCTATAGGGGAAGACGATACGGAGTTGGAGCGCAGGAGGAAATCCAAATTCCTACATGGGCAATGGCAAGAGTTGCCGGCGCAGGCCCACTACTTAAGGACAAACTTTTGGGATCGATTAGAAGGGTGTTGTGGTCAATGGCGAGTTTCACCGTTGATGAGTTTTTCGGCTCCGGGCTGGGGACGCTTTTTTAAGGAAATTTGTCGTAATAAAGGTCGCGTAATTGGTTATCGTTTGCCCGATTATCCGCAACTATTAGCGGTGTCGCCTGACGTGGCAACTGAACTGGTGGCCCGAACTCTAGTTCACGATCTCGGCCATACGGTTTTGCCCCAAATTCCTTCTGAGAATGAATCTCTACATAATGTGTTTATGATTCACGCGGCACGGGGACGAATCCACACTGAGCCGTTTGATCAGTGGGATGAGCTAGTTTGGGCAGAAAGTTGTGACCCCTACTTTTCCGTCGAGGGAGATCTGTACCTGAATTCCTTTGACTTTAAGGATTTAAGCAAAGCTCAATTAGCTTTGCTTAATTGGTTTAAGAAAGCCTACTTGCCGGTTGCCTCCAAAAGGCGGCAGCGCTTATGGGGAATCCAACCAGGTCAGAGTTTGGTTAAAAGGAGGATGCAGGTAAACAAAAAATTAAGAGAACTAACCGAGCAAGACTTTGCTCAGTATTCACAAGTTCTCATTCGCACATAGACCCTTCGGGGTCTATTTTTTATCGTTCCAGCGGCGCCAGGCCTCGGACCAAGGTAGAATCCACATAAAATAACGCAAAAATATTAGACGATGGAGAACATAAGCCCAATAGCCTTTAAGTGGAAAAAAGATATTTGAAATTGCCCAATCTCCTCTAATCGGAACGATTTGGCCGCTGCTATGAGGTTTAAATCTAACTAACTTTTCTTTGTTGATCGATTTAATAATGTTTTCGGCAACGACTTGGGCTTGGGAGTAGGCATTTTCGATTGTTTGCACTGCTCTTTTTCTACTGACCGGGTCAATACAAAACGAACAATCGCCGGCCGCAAAAATTCGTTTATCAGTACGACTTTGTAGAGTGGAAGTGGCTCGAACATGGCCTTGGTGGGTTTCGACTTCGCACATTTCGCCCACTGGATTAGCTTTGATGCCGCCCGTCCAAACAAAGAGATCGAAGGCCAGCTTATCGCCGTTCATTACATAGGCAGTACCGTTGGTAATTTTCTTGATTTGATTTTGTAGGAGTACCTCGATGCGTCGGTAATGACCAAGTCGATCCTGGGCGTGTCGGGAAAACCATTCTGGCATCGGGCCAAGGAGCTTGTCGCCTGCTTCGACAATCTTAACCGCAAATAATCCTCGGCGCTTCCTTTTTGGTTCAAGTTCCTTTAGGTAGGCATGGAGCTCAGCTGCTAATTCGACGCCAGTAAAGCCGCCTCCGGCAATTAAAACCTGAAAAACGTCGCCATCTTCATGGTTTTTAAGGAATTCTCTAAATTTCATCTTGGTCGTTCTTCTGATTTTTTCGGCATCTTCGTAGTTTTTTAGATAGAGACCGTATTTTTGTACTCCCGAGACATGGAAATCATTGGGAATACTGCCGCAGGCAAGAACAAGGAATTCAAAGTTAACTACCTGTCCATTGTCTAAAGTAAGCTGCTGATTGGCTCTATTGACATCAGTAACCTCTCCGCGAACCAGCTCAATCGGTTTATTTTTAAAAATCTTTGCATGAGGAATTTTAATCGCCTGCATCTTGGCTCCGGTAGTGGCACGTTCATATAGCCAGGGAGTAAAGAGGTGATAGGTATTCCGATCAATTAGGATAAGTCTATGACCTTTGAGTCGAGAGTGTTTTTTAGCTAAATCGAGAGCAACTCTAACTCCTGCAAATCCTCCGCCAATGATGACAATATTTTTATCCATATATCTAGTTTATCAATTAGCTTGAGCCAAACCCTGTTAATAGGTAGAATATGGCCTGTTAACTATTGACTTGTGGGCCGTTAGCTCAGTTGGTAGAGCGCGACAATCGCACTGTCGAGGCCAGCGGTTCGAATCCGCTACGCTCCATTTCCCATGAAATTTTGTAGTTTAGGCTTTAGCGATCTTTGTCGGAGAAAAGCCTTTCCCAACGATCTTGATCTGATTCTCCGGAAAGTTTTTTTTCTTTTTTCAGGGGCCTGAAAGCTTCCTTCTCTTCTTCCTCTTCGGTCGGCGCCTCTTCCCCCAGTCTTTCCAAAAAGAGCTTCTCGTAGTAGTCAACGGATCCCTTTGCAACCTTCTTGGTCGGAAGCTCCGTTTTTCTTTCGCTCGCGGGAATTTGCCTTAGCGATCTAATAGACGACTTCACACGCCCGTTCATAAGACGCATGAACTCCTCGGAGGAGATAATCATAACGCCTTTTCTTTGAAGATGAACTCTCAAGCGGTTGTCGGAGGTTACGATCGTGACCTGATCCCGATCGCCCATGTTTTTAACGAAACGGATCAGCCAATCGTCTGCCGTCTCCCCCTCATTCGTGTAAATCACCTCAAAAACGCCATCCACTTTTGAAGAAGCCCAGCCGGGCTGATAAGTAGAATCGAAGACAAGTGTGGTTTCAAGATTAATGAAGTTCGCTTTTTTGCCCATGGAGGCGATCATCTCCTCCCGGGCCTCTTTGACAGGCATCCCCTTGTGAAGGAGGCGAAATAGCAGGTTATACCCGTCGACTAAGTAGCGCATGCCGCCGCACTATGAAAAGCGGGAGAGGCTAAAAATAAAGAGAGTTTATCAAAAGCTTTTCTTCGGTGGGAGACGCGTGTCTTAGTGCTCTCG
Source organism: Chlamydiia bacterium (assembly GCA_020440465.1). Taxonomy (GTDB): domain Bacteria; phylum Chlamydiota; class Chlamydiia; order Chlamydiales; family Parachlamydiaceae; genus JAGROB01. Next base: position 2,124 of record JAGROB010000025.1, on the reverse strand, counting down.
TCAAGCTCTCCAAAGGATTTACTCTGATCGTGCTTTTGAAAAAGCGGATCATAGCCAAAGCCTTTGCTTCCTTTCGGCTTTTCTAAAATGGTTCCCTCGCAAATACCCTTAAACGATTTTTTAAAGCCATCGGGATTGGCGATCGCGATCCAACACTCATAACTTGCAGCTCTTTTATACTCTTCGAAACCGGCCATTTCCTTTAAGAGCTTAAGATTATTTTCCTGATCGGTCGCATCGTCTCCGGCAAAGCGGCGGGAGCGAACACCCGGTTTGCCGTTTAAAGCAGGGACAACAAGCCCTGAATCATCCGCTATCACCATCATATTGAGAGTTTTTGCGGCATGTTCCGCTTTTAAAAGGGCATTTTCTTCAAAAGTTTTGCCCGTCTCTTCGGGGGGCACATACTTGGGAAAATCCAAAAGAGAGTAGATGTCAAATCCTTCCAAGGATTTAAACATCTCTCTAAACTCCCGAATCTTATGAACGTTCTGGCTGGCTATGACAAGTTTTTTAGCATCCACAATAAAGACTACTCACTGAAAATGGTTTTCAATGATTTGATAGTATACTTTTCATCTTTAAATTGGAAAGTTTCGCCGCTCGATCTGCCGTGCATCGCCTCCGCCAGCTTCGACTGAAGGGATAAAATACCCTCTTCGGGATTGGCATCCCAGGCGCCCATAAGGGTGTATTTTTTTACTTCCCCTTTATCGTCAACGACTTCCACGACAGAACCTACGCCTACTTCATTATTTGAGACATCTTCTTCGGTGATGATTCTGGCTCTTGCAAGTTCCGCGGAAAGTCTCTTCATCTCTCCCTGAAGTCGGGCACGTCTTTCCTTGGCATATTTATACTCGGAATTCTCTCGAAGATCGCCCAAAGCTCTTGCGGCTTCAATTTCCTTAGCATTATCTACCGTTTCAACCGTTGCGATATGACGAATGCGCTCTTGCACTTCTTGATAAGCTTCTCTTGAAGCCCAGATTACTCCCATACCTTCTTGGTCATCACTCTGGGACGCCGGCGCCGACAAAGTGGGGAATCTTACTGCGGCAAGGGACTTTAAGCTCTTAAGGTCGTGGGGCGACAAAGTGTGGCATTTAGAAGCAAGCAGTAAAAATTCTTTTGTGAACTCAAAAGAACTTTCTTTAAAGAGCTCTCTTACCTCTTTATAGCGATTGGCTGTGATCACAAGCCCCATTTTCTTGACAAGATCGCTATAGCCCGACTGGTTTTCCACTTTGCTCAACAAGAGTAAAAACGCTTCCCACCATGGCTCTACCATTTCGGGGCCGAAGTTTTCCCCTTTTTGCTGAATCACATGCTTGGTGAAAAACCAGAAAAAGAGATCGGGATTTTTAGAAGGGTGGGCTACTAGTTTCTTAATATAAAAATCAAGCGCTTCATTTTCGCAGGAAAGCTCTTTGACAAGAAAATCTCTTAAAAGCGCGTTTTGCATCACGTCTAAAAATGCTAAGAATAAATCTTTCCAGTCTTCTCGGTTTGTGCGAATCCAAGCTAGAGCCATCTTCTTGTACTGGAGGATTTCCATCCCGTCGATATCGAAAATTATATTATCGGATTCCTCGATCAGCTTTTTAATTTCTTCTTCGGAAGAGGCTCCAAATAAGATTTTCTTCATGAAAGCCATTTCAATTAAGTGAGCGCGGGGAAGATGCCCTTCTTTTTCAAGCTCATGCAACGTCTTTAAGAACACAGCTTTTACCGCCTCTTCTTTCAGCTCCGACGCATGCTCTTTAGAAAAGGCGTGGCAAACCGCTAAAATATCGGCAGGCTTTCTTTTCGCTTGAATCTGCTTTGAGAACTCCTCTTCATGGGAAAGGGTTTCGTCTCTTAAATAAAAGGGGTTTCTGAGCGTGCTTGGTGTCTCTACCGAAAGATCTCTTTTAAGTTTAGAGCGGGCAAGCTGCCACCATTTAGTCCAATCCGCTTCGGGGATTACCAGTTCAGCCAGCTCATCTTTTATCTCGGCAGCTGTTTTAGGGCCCAAGTCTTTTAAAAGCAACTTAACCACTTTCACAGGATCTTTTCTCGCTTCAGCTTCCAAAGCGTCGGGGTTGCCGAACCTTCTGGCTAAGAAATGCTCATCGGATAAGG
>JAGROB010000024.1 GCA_020440465.1 Chlamydiia bacterium | reverse complement strand
ACAATATAAAATTGTCATCTGCAATTGCGGCGCTAAGAGCGCCGCCTTACCTTTCTTCAAAGTTTGCTAGTAAAAACCGCTAAACATTTATTACTTGCTTGACGGCGAAGCCGCTCTTTGCGTCTTTGCGTCTTTGCTCCCTTTGCGTTGAAATTTTCCGCGCAAAATGGATTGATGTATTGCAAGTTTTCTCCTAAGGAAAAATTGCAAGAAAAAGATGAGTCCAACTGTAAGGGTATGCCTCCGCTCTCCAAATGAATCTCGCGGCTTAACGCCGCACTCCAAATCCATCTCGCAGGTTGAAATGCTTAGTTTTGCATGGCTTTTAGGAGGCGCTCGCGGAGGGTTGCCCAAAGGCCATGGGTAGGGAAGTCAAGATCGACCTGGGCGCGCTCGATCCCTTTTTCATCCAGCTCGCGCAGGACGAAGTAAAGGTTATGCGCCACCTCTTCAGGGCTCTCTAAAGAGCCCAAAAGCAGGATGGGAAGCGAGTACTCACGCTCTTTAAAGCCTAAGACCACTTCGGCATCATCTGTGGCCGTAAGGGTCGCTTTGGGAGCGTAGTGGCGAAATAGCTGTCCGGGGCACTCGGGGTCTTGTCCGCTTTCAGGGACAACCACTTCAGGCGTGTAGCCCAGAACATCTTTCAGTCTCTCCGGCGCGATCGCTCCCTGGCGAAGAATACGCCAGCGCCCGCTGGATTCATGAAACGCTAAAATGGTCGACTCCAACCCCTTTTGACATGTTCCGCCGTCCAGCACCGGAAAATCCTTTCCGAAATCTTCTTCCACATGCTTTGGCTCGGTCGAAGAGGGTCTTCCCGAAAGGTTTGCAGACGGCACCACCAAGGGGCCCGTTATTTTCAGTAATTCTCTTGCCAACGGCAATGCCGGTACACGAAAAGCAACCGTTGAAAGACCGGCGCGGACGAGCGAGGGGATTTTAGCGGTATCGGCGGGAAGGATTAAGGTGATCGGTCCCGGCCAGAGCGTTTTTAGGTCCTCGAATCCAGGCGGCTGCGATAAAGAGAGCTCAAGCACTTCTTTTTCGGAGGCGACATGGACGATCAACGGGTTTTTTCGGGGACGTCCTTTTAGCTCGAAGATGTTTTCGATCGCTTGGGGGTCATTCAAGGAGGCGGCCAAGCCATAAACCGTCTCGGTCGGAATGGCGACCACACCCTCTTTTAAAAGCTTTGCGGCTTGAGTTAAGTTAACTCGCATATCGCCTCGTCAAGCGATTTAAGAAAGGTGTCTACATCTTCTTCCGTATTGTAGACCCCAAAGGAAACACGGGCAGTTCCCGTCAGGCCAAAATGGCGCATAGCGGGTTGAGCACAATGGTGGCCCGTACGGATAGCGACCCCTCTTAAATCCAAAAGCGTACCGATATCCAGGTGGTGAGCGCCTTGGATGATAAAGCTGGTAATAGCCCCTTTATCGGGAGCGGTGCCGATGATTTTGACCTTGTCCCGTTTTCTCATCTCTTCTTCAAGTTTTTTATGAAGCGTCATTTCATGGTTGTGGATGTTGTCCAAGCCCAGTGCATTGACGTAGTCGATCGACGCTCCAAGTCCTATCGCTTCGGCAATCAAGGGCGTTCCCGCCTCGAATTTCATGGGAAGAATGTTGTAGGTCGTTTTATCAAACCGCACCTCTTCGATCATGTCGCCGCCTCCTTGGTAGGGGGGCATCTGATCTAAAAGCTCCTTTTTTCCGTAAAGGACGCCAATGCCGGTGGGGCCATATATTTTATGTCCCGAAAAGACGTAAAAATCGGCGTCTAAATCTTGAACATCAACTTTTAAGTGGGGCGCACCTTGTGCTCCATCGACTAAAAACTTAGCGCCCGCATCGTGAGCCGCCTTAATTAGCTTTTTAACGGGGTTGACGGTACCCAATGCGTTAGAGATATGGCCGATCGCAACAAGTTTTGTTTTTGGGGAAAGGAGTTTCAAATACTCCTCTTCGATAATCACCCCTCGGTCGTCAATCGGGGCAACTTTTAAAACGGCGCCGGAGTTTTCACACGCCAGCTGCCAGGGGACTATGTTGGAGTGGTGCTCCATCTCGGAGATTAAAATCTCATCGCCGGGCTTAATAAACGCTTTTGTAAAACTGGTGGCAACTAAATTGATCGCTTCCGTGGTTCCGCGGGTAAAGATTACACTATCCTCAGATGGGGCATTTAAAAGCTTTGCCACCTTCTTTCGGGCTTGTTGGTAATCTTCCGTCGCTTTAACGGACAACTCATAAATCGCGCGGTGGACGGTGCCGTAATGCTTCCGATAAAAGTCGTCGATCGTATCGATCACGAGGGTCGGCTTTTGTGACGTGGCTGCAGAGTCCAAATAGACCAGCGGCTTGCCGTGCATTTGGGTTTTTAAAACAGGAAAATCCTTTTTTACATCTTTCATAAGAAGTTGTCCGATTGGCGGATTACTTTTTCTCTTACTGAAGCTAAGGGGATCTTGGTTAGAACTTCTCTTAAGAACCCTTTAGTCAGGATCGTTTTGGCTTCTTGCTCAGAATACCCACGCGTTCTTAAATAGAAAAGTTCTTCCGGATCAAGCTGCCCTACCGTTGATCCGTGAGACGCTTTCACATCGTCTGCGAAGATCTCCAGGTTCGGTTTGGAGTTTGCCTGGGCGTTATCGGACAGGATCAGGTTATTGTTCATCTGGTAGCTATCGGTCTTCTGCGCCTCTTTTTCGACGTAGATTTTCCCCTCGAAGCTCGATCGGGAGGCACCGTCAAGAGCCCCTTTGAAAAGCTGAAGCGACGTGGTGTTAGGAACAGAGTGCTTCATCAAAACGTGAACATGTGCTTCGTTCGTCTCTTTTAACATCCAAAGGCCGTTCAAGTGGCAATCGGCGCCCTCTCCCGCCACTTCGATCTGATAGTCAAAGCGGGTGGTCTCGGAGCCGGCGGTCGCCATCTGCGTCTCGAATCGGGCGTCTTTTTTTAAGTGAGCGCGGGTCGCGTCAAAAAGCCACCCTTGATTTTCCGTCGCGACCTGGGTGTACGACAGCTTCGCGTTGGCTTCCAGATGACAGTTTGTAAACAGGTTCGAAAGGCCCGATTTGTTAAGCCCCACGTGGCGGCTTACAAGTTTGGCCTCCGAGGATTTGCCCAAGAATAGCTCGACTCTGGGCGTTGCCATCCCATTTTCTTCGGTGGTGACAAAAAGCAACTGTAGAGGCTTCTCAAGCTGGGTATTGGGGCTGATATAGATTAAAGCCCCTTCGGAAAAGAGAGCGCTATTTAACAGGGCAAACGGATCGGTTTCTTCCTTGACGGTTTTCATCCACTGATTATTTAAAAACGTTCCGAAAGAGAAAATCGCTTCCGAAAGGGGCTGGATATCGACCCCTTCGGGAAGCCGGGATAGCTCCGGCTCGAAATGGCCGTTGATGAAAACGATATTTGAGTGCTCACATTCCGGATAGATCCACTCCTTCACGTCTCTTTTTTCCGCTTTGGCCGCCTGAAAATCGAGCTCGAAGAGCTTTCTTAGCTTAACGTATTTGTACGTTTCCGTCTTTTTCGTCGGCAGACCCTTATCGGCAAATGCGTCCCACGCTTTTTGGCGAAGCTTAAACATCGGATCGTCTTTCGAGCCGGCTAAATGCTGACCCGCAAGCTTCATTTGAAATGGGGAGGAGTCGATCATGCCGCACCTGCCGCTATGAGCCAGTCGTACCCTTTTTCCTC
>JAGROB010000023.1:747-21894 GCA_020440465.1 Chlamydiia bacterium | reverse complement strand
CGCGAGGCTTAAAAATGTCCAAACTTAAGACCGCCTCATTAAATCCCGAACCTAAAGCTGGATATAGAATTTTTTTAAGAGCTTTGTGGGCTGATATGCTTGCTTTGCCCGACGTAAACCCGTTAGACCCAAGTCTTGCTCCAGATTAATCCACTTGATCTTTTCCGGCAGTCTTGTTGCCATCGCCCGATATAAAAACGGGGTCACCCCCTTTAATCCGGGTAGTGCCTTCGCAAAGTGAAAAAGAGCCGTGTCAGAGCGAAGGGTTTCGGCAATAATAAAGCCTACATGCTTTTTACCCGACATGACCGAAAGCCCATAAAGACAAAGTTCATCTAAAAGACGAATCGCCTCCAAACAACTTTTATAATCGCCTTCATCAGGCTGCTCTTCAACCCAGGCATCTAAAACTTTAATAGCCCCTTTTTTGTCCAAGGGAACTATCTTGGGGTCATAGTCTTCTTCAAAACGATAAATCAGGGAGCGTCTTGAACTTAATTTTCTTCCGGACATCTCTTGCAATACTTTTTTTTCAAAGAGATAGTCATCGTCCGAATCAAGAGCAAAGCGGTTAATCTGTTTTTGATTAAAATAAGGCAGCCCCTCTTCGGAAATCGGAAAATAGACTCGATTCATTTCAAGATTAAAGGGAATTTTTAGGGGCATATAAAAAATTTGACCCGCACGGGTTTTACCCCGAATAAAATCCCCCTCTAAACGATACTCGTGAACATCTTGAAACAAATAAAGATTCGCCGCGGAATACTCGGAAAGTCTTCCCGGAAGAGCCTTTAAGGCGCGTTTGATCGATTTTAGGTCTTTCAAAGTAATGGTACTAGACATAATGTTTTGTCATTTGATATTCTATACTCTCAATCATCGTAAGGAAACATAGGCTATGGAAAAACAAAAACGCTGGCATCTTTTCTTGATTCTAGCCGTTCTAATGCTTACCCTTTATAACATACTTCCGACAGTTTTTTACTACACTAAACCTCTGAAAGCTCCGATCACTAAAGAGCGGTCCGAGGTTATAGCCGGTGAAATTGTCAGTAGGGTAGACGAGCTAAAGGAGGACTCCATCAACTGGCTTGCCTCTTTCGGAAAATTAGTGCGCGCTGAACCTAAAAGCATTAAAACTAACCCAAAAGATGCTCGTCTTATCGAGCTCACCTTTGTAAATGCCGAGGACGCGAATCGTTTTAAAAAACGTTTACCCCAAGCCTCTGAGCTGATCCCTTTTGTCCCTCTTCAAATGGAGGTTTATCAGGGCGCGGATAGCGATCCTGCCACAGTTAGCGTCTTAAGAAAAGTGGGAACCCTTTCAGATGCCAACTCGGACCAAAAACTTTTCTCATTCGTAGAAAAGTATCAAGAGGACGGCTCTTTTACAAAGGATTACCAAAACTTAGTTAACGACCGTGTATTAACACTTGCCTCTGCCTTGGGTGGAAAAAGCCCTTCGACACAAATGATTGAAGCTTTAGCTGAAATCCCTTCTACAGAAGAGCAAGATGACTTGGTACTCCAGGTTGCGGAAAACATTCAGTCTTTGAACCAAGTTGCAGCACTGGACCCTAATCTTTCCAAAAGAGTTTGGAGCCATTTCGCACAGGGGGCTCTTAACAAAGAAACCTTGGTTTCAAACTTTTTAACGCGTGTAGGCAATACAAAGAGTCGTCTTCAAGCTAAAAAGACGTCGCTTCAAAAAGAAAAAAACCCGGAGCTTTTAAAGCAGGTTGAAAGAAATATTGCCCTTTTGGACAAGGTTTCAAGTGAGCTTAAATCAAAGGAAAACTTGATCAGAAGTTCTAAAGAAGTACTTTCCCAGAAAGAGATTCAGACTCAGCTCGCTAAAAAGCCAACCGCAGAAGGACTCGTTACGCTTTCGCTTAACGGATCAAACCCATTCGTCCAGTCCTTGCTGGTAGACTACGCAGAAGATAGAATCTCGCTAAATTTTTATGACGATGTTGATGTCCTTAGAAACAAAAGCGTTTCTAAGGAAGAAGAGGCGGCCCAAAAAGAGGCTATCAGCCAAAAACTCTACAGCGAGATCGCAAGAGCAGCAAGACTTTCGGATGAAAACATCCTTCCCTACGAAAAAGGGTTTGCTCTAAAACTTAGCCAGCTGCCCGGAACGTTGAGCTTTTTGGTTATGGACCTTGGAGAAGTTGCCAACAAAGAAGGAGTGACCCTTGTCGAAGAGCTTAAAGAAAGCTGGACACCGACACATCCCGATTTAGCTTCAGGAGCCTATCCGGTAAGAAAATGGGAGGATTTCCAAAAAGAGAGCTCTTCCGCGAAAAAACTGGGGCTTGTTGTCTACTCCCCCTCTATGTCCGACAAGACAAACGAAAAAGCTCCTGAGGGCTTTAGAAAAGGCTCTTTATACGTTATCGCAAGAAGCCTTAACCAAATTTTGGACAAGGCAAAAAGCGATCAAAACAAAGGTTTGGATGCTCAGCTGGCAAAGGATTTAAACCAGCTTAAAGAGTTGCTTTCACAGAACGGCTTCATCGGCTACCCGGGGAGCTCCTATGGAATGGATAAAGAGTTTCAAAAAGACTACATTTTTGAGCTCCAGGATTACTATGCCCCACTTATTGCGGCAACCCGTGAAAACTTTGAAGTCAAAGGCTCAAAGCGTTTTGCAACGCTTCCTTTTACCGATGTGGAACAAAGGATCTTAACACAAAACAAGATCGACGATCAGACCCAAGAAGATCTCTTAAAGTGGAGAGACGAGTATAATAAGTCTCAAGTCAGCTTAGACCCCACCTCCCGATTCTTGGTGCCTGCACCCACGAAAAATCCTTACTGGTCTAACTTTGTCTTGAGCTTCAAGAAATACTTCCGTGGAGACGAAAGAAAAATCTTGAAGTGGGGTCTTGACCTTTCCGGAGGTAAATCGGTTCGTATCGGTCTAAAAGACGCAAGCGGAAAACCGGTGACTAAGCCCGAAGATTTGAATCAGGCTGTTAACGAGCTTTACACCCGTATTAATAAAATGGGGGTATCCGAAAGAACCATTCAGGTCGAAAACGATACGATTCAGTTAGAGTTTCCCGGCTCCCAATCCATGTCGGCCGCGGACTTGATCGAAGCGTCGCAGATGACTTTTCACATCGTAAACGAAAAATTCACTCCTTCCAATGTAAACTTGAAGGCAGCGGTTAACGAATTTTTACAAAATGTGTGGAATGAAGCTGTCGTTACGAACCGCAAAAGTTTAGAAGAAGTCAACAAAATCGCCTGGAGCCACTTAGGGGGTACCCCTTACGGCGAAATGGAAAGTCGCCCCGTTTCGGAGGCAGCAAGAATTTTGATCGATAACGGACTTAAACTTGCAAACCCTTACGACAATCAAGCTTCCGGAATTTTTGATGACCGCCTTTCAAAAGTGGCCATCTTCCGTGGAGAGGACTATTCCGAGTGGCATGGTCAAAGCTTCCCCCTACTCTTTGTTTTCAACAATTGGGCATTGGAAGGGGCGAATCTAACCGACATCCACACGGCGCTTTCGCAGAACGAAGGACATACCCTGTCCTTTTCAGTGAAGCGCTCGTACGGCGCAAATAGCGACATGAGCGGCTCTCCGAGAGATGACTTTTACGCCTGGACTTCCCAGTTTGCGGAAGACATGATTGCAGGCACTCCCAAGGCACTTTATACCCCATCGGGACAAGGCTACAGAATGGCCGTAATCTTAAACGGCAATGTCATTACAGCGCCGGCTTTAAGAGCAGCTTTAAGAGACAACGGATCGATCAGCGGACGTTTCTCCCAAAGAGATGTGGAAAAACTTGCCGCAGACTTGAAAGCCGGCTCGCTTAGCTTTACCCCGGAAATCTTATCGGAGCAAAATATCTCTGCCGAGTTGGGTTCCGAAGAGCGGGCAAAAGGGATCTTTGCTTCCGCTATTGCACTGGTACTTGTCGCCGCACTAATGATCGGATACTATCGATTTGCCGGTCTTGTGGCAACAGTCGCAGTGTTCTTAAACATCTTAATCATGTGGGGTGTTCTTCAGAACTTAGGCGCCGCAATCACCCTGCCGGGTATTGCCGGTATCGTGCTCACCATCGGTATGGCAGTGGATGCTAACGTGCTTGTTTTCGAAAGAATCCGAGAAGAGTTTGCCCATAGCGGAAGAATTGCCTCCGCAATTCAGACCGGGTACCGAAAAGCGTTTTCGGCGATTTTTGACTCCAACATCACTACTGTAATGGCTGCTTTGATCCTGATCCAATTTGATTCGGGTCCGATTAAGGGATTTGCCGTAACTTTGATCATTGGTATTTTCTCGTCCATGTTCACTGCTTTGTTCATGACCCGCTACTTCTTTGCCGGCTGGGTTAAGAATCCAAAGAATAACAAGCTTACGATGTCCCATTGGATCAATGAGACAAACTTTGACTTCTTAGGTAAGGCGAAACTTGCCGTCATCATCTCCGTTGTTGTGATGGTTTTGGGGGGCGCGCTTTTGGTGAAAGAGAGAAACACTATTTTCGGCATGGACTTCACAGGCGGCTATTCGGTTGTGCTGGAAGTAGAGCCTAAAGCTGATACTGACAATTACAGAACATTAGCTTTAGAGGCTTTAAGAGAGTCCGGGGCAACGGTTACGGATGTCCAGGTAAGACAACTTACCTTGCCAAATCAGCTAAAAATTTCCTTATCCCGCGGTATGGAACAAGAAGGGCATCCCTTCTATGGGCTTCCGCAGGAAGTCAAAGGGTCTGATTTAGCTTACGCCTATCAGAAAAACCCCCGTCTTGACTGGGTCATAAACAGCCTTCAAAAACACGATCTTAAGCTATCAGAGCATCAACTCGAGACCGTGAACGCAAGCTGGTCGGTTGTCTCTGGACAGCTTTCCGATACCATGAGAAACAACGCGCTCTTTGGACTTACCTTGGCGCTCGTGTCGATCTTGGTCTATATTACCTTTAGATTTGAATTCATCTACGCTGTATCTGCCGTAGTTGCGCTTGCTCACGATATTCTGATCACGATGGGTCTTTTAGCCTTCTTCCATTGGATGGGCTTCCCCGTGCAGATCGATCTTCAGGTAATTGGCGCGATCATGACAATCATCGGTTACTCGCTTAATGATACCATTATTGTCTTTGACCGTATCCGCGAAGACTTGAAGATAAGAAGCCGAAAAACCCTGTGGGATACGGTGAACCATGCCTTAAACGTAACGCTTTCAAGAACCTTGATGACATCGGGCACAACCTTGGTTGTACTGTTGGCACTGGTTCTTTTGGGTGGATCGAGCATCTTTGCCTTCTCCTTAATCATGACAATCGGCGTGCTTGTGGGGACGATTTCCTCGCTATTCATTGCCTCTCCCGTCATGCTGTGGCTTCACAGAAGGGAAAACGGCGCTCATGCTCATCGTAAAAGCGTCTAGAGGGTATTGTTGATTGGGCATTAGCCTAAGCTTGTTGGGCCGGCTTTAGCCGGACACCCCACTTGCGACTCTAAACTCAGCCGATAAAATTCGGCTGAGTTTTTATTTATTGCCAAAATCTATTCCTTGACATTCAACCGTTTCTAGCTAAAATAAGCCTTTAATTTGGAGTAATATGAATGTTATCCTCGTTCCAGTCAATTGAGGACCCCCTATGGATTTATCCACATGATAATGAGGCTTTAAAAGAACGGATTGTCAAAGAATTTAAGATCCACCCAGTGATAGCACAGGTGCTCGTCTCTAGGGGCTTTCGCTCGCTTGAGTCCATTCACGACTATTTGTACTCTCGCTTGCCAAACTTATTAGACCCTTTTTTGCTACCCGATATGCAAAAAGCGGCCGATCGCGTCGTGGAAGCTCTAAGTAATGATGAAAGTATCTTAATCTACGGTGACAACGACGTTGATGGCATGACGGGCACGGCTCTTTTGGTCGAGTTTTTGCGCTTCATCGGCGCAAAAGTGCACTTCTTTTTGTCTAACCGAAGCATGAGACGACAAGCCATTATTGTCGAAGCTTTGGAGTTTGCCCTTAAAAACGAGTGCAAACTTTTAATCACTGTCGACTGCGGCATAACGGCGGCTCAAGAAGTCGAAGAAGTCGCGAAACAAGGGGTCGATGTCATCATCACCGACCACCACGAACCGACGGGAGCCACCCCCCAGTGCGTAGCTACCTTAAACCCCAAGTTAAACGACCACTCTTACCCCAATCGCGATTTAACAGGAGTGGGTGTCGCTTTCAAATTAGCTCATGCGATTACAAACCTTTTGGTTTCGGAAGGAACGATTCCCCCAAAAAAGATTGATCTTAAGCGCTATTTAGACCTTGTGGCACTAGGAACCGTCTCAGATATGGGAGCCCTTCTAGGAGAAAACCGGATTCTCGTAACCTACGGTCTAAGCCAACTTAAGAAAACTAAAAGAAATGGTCTTGCCCAGCTTATTAAAGTTGCCGGTTTAAGCCCTTCACAAATCAACACGCATGCCATTGCCTCGAAAATAGCTCCCCGCCTCAACAGCTTAGGGCGAATCGACGATCCTGCAAAAGGGGTTGAGCTTTTATTAGTCCGAAACGTCCATAAAGCGGAAAAAATGGCTCATGAGCTTGATTTAAACAATCTTGAGCGGCAAAAAATTGAAAAAATTATGGTAGACGATGTGGAAAACACCTTCCACATCCATCCGGAGATTTTAAAAAACAAAGCAATCATCTTGGACTCCGACTGGTGGCACCCCGGAATCATCGCCATTTTATCGACACGCATCTCAAAGCTTTATAACCGCCCCACAGTTGTTATCGCAACCGATGAAGAGATCGGAAAGGGCTCATTAAGATCGATTCCCGCTTTCCCGCTTTTGGAGGTCTTAAAAGGAATGTCTGATATCCTTTTAAACTTCGGGGGGCACGACCTTGCGGCAGGACTAACGCTTAAAAGAGAAAACTTAGACGAGTTCAGAAAGCGGTTTTTAAAAGCCGCCGAAAATGTGCTCTCGCCAGATGACGTTAAGCCAAAGCTGAATATCGACGCGCATGTTTGCTTTAATGAAATTACGTTTGACTTTATGGAGTCTTTAAAGCTTTTAGAGCCCTCCGGCAATGCCAATCCCCCGCCGACGCTTTACACGAAGGCGAAGCAGGCTTGGCCCCCAAAAGTTATCGGAAAGCACCATTTAAAGCTTTATCTGCAGCAAGGAGACCGTATGCTTGAAGGAATGGCCTTTGGCAAAGCCTCGATGCTAAGTCAGCTTAAACGAAAAGATTTAGGAGAAATTGAGGTTGCATTTCAACCGCAAATAAATAACTACCAGGGCCCAAGTATTCAGCTTTTAATCAGGGACATTAAACTGAAGAGTTAGTGGAAAAAGTGGACAATGGACAAATGGACGGGAATGGACAGCAAACAAATGGACAGCGAGCGAATGGACAGCAAGCGAATGGACATGTGCTAAGTGTCGCTCTTCAAGACACGGTTAGGAACGCACTAACTTTGAAAAGATGATGGTGTCCATTTGTCCATTCTGCTGTTGTCCATTTGCTTGCTGTCCATTCTGCGGCTGTCCATTCCCGTCCATTTGTCCATTTGTCCATTCGTCCATTCGCTCGCTGTCCATTTTTCCACAAAAAAAACCCGGGGATTTCTCCCCGGGTCTTAAAGTCGAATCAACGTTGAATTAAGCCGATTTTTTGGCTTTTTTCTTCAAAAGATAGCTCGCTCTGTAAGCTTCGATCTCCTCATGAGAGATAACCCAAGCAGCTCCTTTTCTTTCCGCTTTGATCTTTCCCGATCTGGTAGCGTAGTAAACTTTTTGCGGGGGGATACCCAGCTTTTCAGCTACTTGATTTACGGAAAAACGTCCTTCTTCCGGCTTAAAGATCAGCTCGCCGTCAAACGTAGATTTTGCTCTTGAATACTTTGATTTTCTATACTCTTCCAAGTCGTTCAAGTCGATCGTCCAACGAGTCGAATCTTTTTGCGCTTTCAGCTTATTAAGCTTAATCGCGACATAGATTGCCTGACGTGTAACGTTGTTAATTTTTGCAGCGTCGGTAATCGATACCGACTTTTTTTCTTCCGGCTGAGGAATTTGTTCCTGAAGCTCTGGATTCATCTTATTACCTCCATATTATATAAAACTTATAGAATTACCTACTATTTTACATTAAATTAATAATTAAATCAAACACTTTTCTTAATTCTTTATAAAGATTTGATGTAAACAAATTATTATAATCTTAACAAAGGCATGTTGCTGATTTGGCTTGTTTTTTAACCCCTCTCTCTGGGAAAATGGGGTATAATTCAGAGGTCAAATGCGATTTTTACCCATTTTTTTAGCCCTTTTTGGGGCAGCTTTTGCCAAGTTACCTGAACTTTCAAAAAAAGATGTTACGGATGAGTTTTCTCAAATCATGCAGATGCATGCCAGCACGAAAACTTTTTCTCCCGAACTCGTTAAAAAAATGCTCGTTAGCTTTGTCGATGAACTCGATCCGGCCAAAACCTATTTCGTAAAAGCCGATGTAAAAAAGTGGATAGATCCCACCCCCGAGTATCTGGAAAAAGTGGAAAAAGAGGTTTCTTCGGGTAACTTTAACGAATTTGAAAAAATTCACGATGAGATGATCCGGGCCATCGAAAGACGTCGCCTTTTTGATCGCGAAATCCAGCAGATGGAGTTGCCGAAAGGGGTCAAGGCCAAGGAATTCAAAGACATGGATTGGGCAGAGTCGGAAGAGGCGCTTTTAACCCGCCTTCAAAGGGTCCGGTCGCTCCAAATTGCTTCCGCTTCCAAGCTGAACGAGGAAGTGAAAGAAAAATCGATCCAAAGAATCCAAAAGAGACAAGATAAATTCGAAGAGGAGATCATCAACTTAGATCCGCTTCATAAAGAGCGCTATCTTTACTCGATTGTTATGAAAGCGTTTGCGAATTCTTTAGACTCTCACACCTCCTACTTCACACCGGATGAAGCCCAACAGTTTATGATTAGCGTGCAACAAAGACTTTACGGCATCGGCGCGCAGCTAAGAGACGATTTATCAGGCTTTACGATCACGAAGATCATTGAAGGAGGACCTGCCGCAAACTCCAAAGAGATTAAGCTTAAAGATAAAATCATCGCGGTGAACGGCGAGCCGGTTGTCGGCATGGATATCGTAGAAGCAGTCGAGTTGATTCGCGGCGAAGAGTTTACCCCTGTAACCTTAACCCTTATTCGTGAATCCTCAAAGCTTAACGAAAAAGGAGAGGAGATTGGATCCCAAGAAGAAAAGCTGGATGTCACCCTTGTTCGATCGGAGGTAAAGCTTAAAGAAAGCCGCTACGAAAGCTCTAAAGAACCCTATGGCGATGGGGCTATCGGCTACCTTCGACTTTACTCGTTTTATCAGGATCAAGAAAGCTCCTCTTCGGAAGATCTGGCCAACGAGATCCGAAAGCTGAAAAAAAACGAGAACCTAAAAGGGATTATCTTAGATTTACGCTACAACTCGGGAGGGCTTTTAAACCAGGCCGTTCAGGTGGCAGGACTTTTCATTACAAAAGGCATTGTCGTCTCGATTAAAGACGACACAGGCGACGTGCAGCACTTAAGAGAGCTGGACGGCAAGATGGAGTGGGATGGTCCCTTAATCGTTTTAATCAACCGTGCCTCTGCCTCTGCCTCCGAGATTGTGGCACAAGCGCTTCAAGATTACGGAAGAGCCATTGTGGTAGGAGATGATCATACTTACGGCAAAGGGTCTTTTCAAACCTTTACCTTGAACCCCGCAAAAAGCGATCAGGTAAACCCAAAGGGAGAATATAAAGTCACTCGCGGCAGATATTATACCGTTTCGGGAAAAACACCCCAATTAAATGGGGTAGAATCCGATATAATCGTTCCTGGAACCTTATCAGAGCTTGATATCGGAGAAAAGTTTACCAAATTTCCCCTGGAAGGGGATAAAATCAAAGAAAACTATGCCGACGATCTTCACGATATTCCTTTTTACCAAAGAGATCGGATCAAATCCCTTTACCGATTTGATTTACAACCGAAGCTAACAACGTATGTACCTTATTTACCCGTGCTCAAAAAAAACTCCGATTACCGGGTGAAGAACGATAAAAATTACCAAGCTTTTCTAAAAGAGCTTAAAAAAGATGAGCTTGAAGAGGACCTTGAAGAAGATGACTTCGGAAAGAACGATCTTCAGCTTTTAGAGACTTATAATGTGATGAAAGACTTAATCCTTTTACAGAAAAAATAATGGAATCTATAAATACCTCCTTAATGAATACACCTCCCAGAGTTCGTATTGCCCCCTCACCTACTGGCGACCCCCATGTCGGAACCCCCTTCATGGCTCTTTTCAACCTAATTTTTGCCCGCCATTTCGGGGGGACTTTCATTTTAAGAATAGAAGACACCGACCAAAGCCGAAGCCGTCCCGAATACGAAGAAAACATCTTTAAAGCCCTTAAGTGGTGTGGAATTGAATGGGACGAAGGTCCGGATGTCGGCGGAGACTATGGCCCCTACCGCCAATCCGAGCGTTTTCATATCTACAAAGACTATGCCGAAAAGCTGTTAAAAGACGGCAAAGCTTACAAGTGCTTTTGCACAGCTCAAGACCTATCGGAAATGAGAGAAGTGCAGAAAAAGACGGGCGATAAGCTGGGCTACGACAGACGTTGCCGTAACTTATCGGAAGAAGAAATTACCGAAAAAGAAAACGCGGGATTGCCCTTTGTCATCCGCTTAAAGGTTCCGCTTAAAGGCGATTGCGTCTACGAAGATGCGATTAAAGGACGTATCAGTTGCCCCTACGCCGATGTAGATGATCAAATCTTGTTAAAATCGGACGGCTTTCCCACCTATCACTTGGCCAATGTGGTCGATGATCATCTTATGAAGATCACCCACGTGATCCGGGGCGATGAGTGGATCAGCTCAACCCCTAAGCATGTCTATCTTTATGAAGCTTTCGGATGGAAGGCGCCGGTGTTCATGCATATGCCCCTGCTTTTGGGAAAAGATGGAAAAAAGCTATCTAAAAGGAAAAACCCAACCTCCGTTTTCTACTTTAAAGACTCCGGATACCTTCCTGAAGCCTTTTTAAACTTCTTAACCCTTATGGGTTATTCCATGACGGGCGATCGAGAAATGTATTCTCTTGAAGAAATCATCAAAGAGTTCGACCCCAAACGGATCGGGGTTTCAGGCGCGGTCTTTGATATCCAAAAGCTCGATTGGCTCAACCAGCAGTATCTTATCAAAAATATCCCGGTAGAAAATCTTTGGGAAAGATTGCAAGCGTGGCAGTTCAATGAAGACTTTATGAAGCGTTTAATGCCGCTTGTTCACTCGCGCATTAAAACGTTTGGAGAGTTTATAGAACTTACCGACTTTTTCTTTATCAACCATTTACCCTACACAGAGGCCCTGTTTGATGTCTCTAAAGCACCAAACGAACTTAAAGCCCCTATTTTGCTTACCCATATCTGGCACATGGACGAGACAGAAGACTGGTCTTCAGCCGGAATTCAGGCAGCTTCCAGAAAAGCGGCTGAAGTGTTTGGGGTTAACCACAAAAAAGCGGTTATGCCGCTGCTTTTTGGAGCGCTTATGGGCAAGCAATTCGGCCCACCCCTATTTGATTCGGCAGAGCTTTTAGGAAAAGACAGAACCCGTGCAAGACTCCTTCAAGCGATCGAGTTTTTAGGGGGCGTCTCAAATAAAAAGCTCGGTGACCTTAAAAAGGGTTGGGAAATGATGGACTTAAAAGCACTTGCTGAGAAGAATTAGTTTTAAGATGAACCTGCCTAATCTGATTTCGCTTTTAAGAATCCCTTTGGCTCTGGTTCTCTTTGTCCCCAATACCCCCCTAAGGATGGTCGTCTTATTCATCGCGTTGATTACCGATGGGCTAGACGGCTATTTAGCCCGAACCTTTAAACAAAAAACTCGTATGGGTGCGATCATTGACCCTATCACCGATAAGTTTTTTGTGGGGGTAGCGCTTATGGTTTGTCTTTTTGAGCGGCCGCTTCATCCCTGGCAGATAACGGCATTTTTTTCCCGTGATATCGCTTTAGGTCTGATTACCTTAAGAGCGCTTATTCAAGGCTCGATTCATCGCCATCCGGTTAAGTCGATCTGGCCCGGCAAGCTTTCAACGGCTTTGCAGTTCGTCGCTCTGGCGCTACTTATCCAGGGCATCTTGATCCCCTCTTTCGTCTGGGGGGCGTTTGTCGTGCTGGGAATTCTCTTTTTGCAGGCTAACCTAAAAGTCAAACCGGCTACTTGAAAAGCTATTTTTCACCACAAAGATACCAAGAGATTCTTTGTGTCTTTGTGGTGAAAAATTTCAAATTTACTGGGAGGTGGCTTCTTTAGCGTCGGAGATCTCTTTAAAGTGATAGCCCAGCTCTTTTACCGCATAGAACCAGAATATCACCGAAGCAAATAAGATAACCGAAACAACAGGCGCTGCCTGGGATACAGTAACAAAAATCATCAATAAGGACTGATGGATCAAAGAGCCGCCCGATTTACCCAAGCGAGAACCGACGCCGTCAATGGCTGCTTTTCCTTTAAGCTTGCTCTCATGAGGAAGTGGAATATAGGCCATCTCCTTAGTTGCGTCAAAGACGGAGTATTTAGACGCCTTTGTCAACGCGTTTTGCGCCGCTCCGAACATTACTGCAATCGCAAGAGGGGACGCGCCCAACGTCGCTAAGAAGGCGTCTCCTAAGTTCTGATTAAAGAAAGTAAAGAAGAAAAAGCCGGCCGATGTGACAAAAATAACGACAGGAGTAATAAGCGCTGTTTTCGTCCAGCCCCATCTGCCCATGATTTTGGCGATCAAGATCGCCATGACCGAAGACAAAATGGCTGTAATTGTCATGAGATTGTTCATGAACATGTTATAGTCGGCTGCCTGAGGATACAAATTTCTTAGCTGATCTTTCCAGACGATTTCAACCAGGTTAATCGACAGGTTATAGGCAATGACAATCGTTGCGATACAAAGTAAATACTTTGAGTTCATGACATAAGAAAAAGACTCCCAGAAAGACATCGATTTCTTATTGGGTTTTTTCGACTCTTTAACCGCGGTATGAAGCGCCTCGTATTCTTTTCCCTTAAGAATGGTTCGGTTGGTCCACCAAAACGCCAACATCGATAGTATGCCGGAGACGATCAAAAACGTAACCAAAATCGGCAGAGTTGCATCCCAAACCGCCCCCTTCGACAGTTGCATATTCCCCCGGGTCACCCAGTTCGAAACCTGGGATGCAAAGATCGTAGAGACATTTAACCACATCGGAAAGACGCTGTAAAAACGGCTTGCTTCGGAAAGCTTGGTAACCTCGTTAGCAAAGCCCCAGAATAAAACGGATAACACCATAGAGCCCCAGAGCTCTGAGATGACATAAAAGGCAGTCAGCGTCCAGTTTTTGTACATAGAGACAAGTCCGCCAAGTCCATTCGGTAAATGCGCTGCCAGCCATTCGGCGCTCTCTTGGGGCATTAAGGCGTCTCTCATGGGGTAAAGCACCCATGCAAAGAGCGCAAATCCGCCCAAAAACGCCGTAACGATCATGTAAAACACGTTCTCTTGAGAAAACCGATTGCAAAGAAGAGAATATAAAGTCGTTAATAAAACCGCGGACGGAAGCATGACCCACAGCTTAATAAAGGGGATGACCTCAGCGCCCGATGCCGTAACGACCATCGAATCCTTCATATTGCGGACGATCGAGTAGTTAAAGCAGATAAAAAACAGGATGAAGATCATTGGCACGATCTTTTTTACCTCATGTCGGTAGATCGGCCAAAGAAAAGAACGAATGGTCCCAAAAGGAGCCTGTGTCTCGTTAGACATTGTTATATCCTTCTTAAATCAAAGATTTTATATGAAAAGAAGAATAAAATCAACTAAAAGTTTTTTTTAAGAAATTATGTAATTGCTTCTTGATGAGCCGGCTCTTCTTTAAACTGCTTACCCAAAGTCCAGGTCGCCGCAATCCATACGGAGATCGCTGCAAGCAAGAACACCGCAACATAAGGGGCGGAGGCAGTAATGCCGGAAAAACTCAAAAGAAGCGACTGGTGAATCAAAGACCCCCCAGACTTACCCAATCGGGAGCCGACACCGTCAATGGCCGCTTTACCCTTAATTTTAAGGTCTGGAGAAAGAGGGACAAACGCCATCTCTTTGGTCGCGTCAAAAACAGAGTACTTGGCCGCTCGACTCATCACGTTTTGGGCCGAACCGAAGAAAACCGCAATCGCAAGGGCTGACCCCCCAACAGAGGCAAAGGAAGCCAAAGAGACATGGTCTTGCATCAGCATAAAGCCGAAAAAGCCAAGAGATGTGACAAAAAGAATAACCGGAGTCATAAGCGCCGTAAAACGCCACCCGAAAAAGCGGACCGAATTTCCCGACACTAAAAGCGCCGCAATCGTGGCGACGATAGAAGTCAAGAACGTGATCTCTCCCATGTACATATTATAGTCTTGCGGGTTCGGATAAAGAGCTTTTACCTCATGTTTCCAAACCACTTCGGTAAGATTAATGACAAGGTTATAACTCACCACGATAATCGCAATCATCATGAGGTAGGGATTTTTAAACAGCAGTCTAAAGTTTTCCCGCATGGAAAGGCGAATTTTTTCTTTTGATGATTCTTTTTTAACTTCGGGTTCGTAATAAGTCGGATCACTCAAGACTTTCAAGTGTAGCCATCGGAAAATAATTAGCGCGATAATGCCGGTTAACAAAACGATAAGAATCTGCGTGACCATCGACTGTTCCCAGGCATCATTTCCGTAGGGAAGGGCCGGATTAAATTCATGCAAGCAAACCAGATAAGAAAGCGCGCCCGCCGCCGCGCCTGAAATATTGGCTCCGATCCCAAAAAGACCGTAAAAACGCTTAGCTTCCCCAAATCGGGTGACCTGATTGGCGAACCCCCAGAAAAGCACGGATAAAATGATAGGACTCCAAAGCTCGCTCATGACATAAAAACTGGTGAAGAGCCAGTAGCGAACCATGGCGATTAAGCCTTTTAGTCCCACGGGGAGCCACGTCTCCAACGAGTCGGCAAATGCGTTTAAGTGAAGCTGATCTTTTATGGGATAAGCAAAGAAAGCAAAGATAAAGAAGTAGGATAAAAATATCCCCATCATCAAATAAAAAACCGTTTCAAAACTGAAACGGTTTGAAAGCCGAGTAAAAATGAAGGTCATGAGCACCGCTCCCGGAAACATCACCCACACTTTAATAAAGGGGATGACTTCCGCGCCGGATGACTTTGCCGTCACCACAAGAGCGTCTTTCATAGTTCTTAAAACGTTATAATCAAAGAAAATCAAGAAAAACAGAAGAAACATTGGAAGAAACTTCTTAAGTTCTCTACCATGAACCGGCCATAAATACTTACGTAAACCGGAAAACTCAGATGCGTCACTTCTATCAGGTGTCATGGACTCCCCATTTGGTTGCCAATAGTCTAGCATACTCCGGGGAAAAGAAACAAGAGTTTTCTTTAACTAGTTGTGGTTAGTTGGGGAAGGCATTCGTGTAGTTTCAAAAAGAAATTAAAAAAAGTTCTTTTGTTTCCAGCAGGAATGGACGAATGGACAGAATGGACAAATGGACTGGAATGGACAGCAACAGAATGGACAACAACAGAATGGACAACAACAGAATGGACAACAACAGAATGGACATGGGGCACATCCTGTTTTTCAAGACAAGGGAAACCAAATAAATTTTTGAAATCGATTCAGTCCATTCGTCCATTCTGCGGCTGTCCATTCTGCCGCTGTCCATTCTGCCGCTGTCCATTCTGTTGCTGTCCATTCTGTTGCTGTCCATTCCAGTCCATTTGTCCATTTGTCCATTTGTCCACTAGTCCACCAGACTCTCCACTCCCGGCAACGACCCTTTCTCCAAAAACTTTAAAGACGCGCCCCCTCCTGTCGAAAGGTGATCGATTTTCTCGGAAAGTCCGCTCTCTTTAGCCGCAAGCAAAGAATCCCCTCCGCCAATCAGTGTATATGCATCGGTATCCGCCAACGCTTGCATCACTCCGAAGGTACCGTTCGAAAACCTGGGATCTTCAAACTTGCCCATGGGGCCGTTCCAAAACACCGTCTTCGCCTTTAAGATTTCATCGCAAAAACGTTTTGTGGTTTCGGGACCGATATCCATACCTTGGTAGCCGTCGGGTATTCCTTCTTTCACGGAAAAGGTGGCTGTCTCCCCATGCTTTTCCGCAACAACATCGATCGGAAGCTCGATTTTGTCAGTTTTAAAAGGCTCGACATCGTTTTCAACCAAAGAGTCCCCGACCTTAACCCCCCGATCCTTTAAGTAGGTATACGCCATTGCCCCCCCAATCAGAATCTTATCGGCTTTGTCGGAAAGCGCTTTCACAACACCCAGCTTGGTGGACAGTTTGATTCCCCCCAAAATCACGACAAAAGGACGAGTCGGATTTTCCATCAGTCTTTTAAGCACCTCGATCTCTTTTTCCATCAAAAAACCGGCCGCTTTTTGTCTGAAGTATTTAGGCACTTCAGTCACAGAGCTATGTTTTCTGTGGGCGGTTCCAAATGCGTCGTTCACATAAACATCGGCAACACTTGCCAGCTCTTTTGCAAATCCGGGATCAAGATCCGGATTTTCTTCCGCGGGATTAAAGCGTAGGTTCTCAAGCAAAAGCACCTCGCCCGGCTTTAAATCGGCCGCTTTATCAAGACCTGAAAACTGAACGGGCTCTTTTAAAAGCTCGCTTAATCTTTCGGCGACAGGCCTTAGCGTATACTTAAGATTCTTTTCCCCTTTGGGACGCCCCAGATGACTCATTAATATAAGCGATGCACCCTGCGACAAAATCCATTCAATCGTCGGAAGCGCAGCTTTAATGCGGGCATCGTCCGTGACTTCTCCTTGGTCATTTAAGGGGGTGTTAAAATCGACCCTCATCAACACTTTTTTTCCGTTGATCGGCAAATCTTTAAGGGGCACTATGGAACCCATGGAACTCTCCCACGTTAGAAAAGAATATTCAGAATCCACTTTACGGAAGAAAGATCTTTCCCACAATCCCTTTGAAGAGTTCAAAAAGTGGCTTCATGCGGCTAAGGAAGACCCGGAGCCAAACGCCATGCAGCTTGCGACCACGGTGAACGACCGGCCCTCTCTTCGCACGGTTTTACTAAAAGAAGTCAACGAAAAGGGATTTATCTTCTTCACCCACACCGAAAGCCGAAAGGGAAAAGAGATTTTAAAAAACCCGAACGTCTCTTTGCTCTTCTTGTGGAAAGAGATGGAAAGACAAATCATTATCGAGGGAAAAGCCGAGCCGGTCTCCAAAGAAAAAGCACACGCCTACTTTGAAAAACGGCCCAGAAAAAGCCAACTTGGTTCCGCCGCCTCCGTCCAGGACGCGCATCTTGCTTCTAAAGAAGAGCTTATCAAAGCGTATGAAGCCCTTACTAAAAAGTTTGAAGGCAGACAAGTAGAACCCCCGGAAGATTGGGGCGGCTATCTCGTTAAACCAACCCGTTTCGAATTCTGGCAGGGCTCAGAAGCGCGTCTTCACGACCGCTTCGAGTACGTTCCCAAAGACAACGGATGGCGCCTTCAGCGCCTAAGCCCCTGAGTCGATCTTTTCGACAAGCGTTGTATAGAAAGCTTCTATATCTTTAAGGTGATGTTTGAAGATGCTCTTTAGAATTTCAGGATTAATAGATTCGTAATCGTGAACGGCGATATTTCTAAATCCCACCATATGCTCCATTTTCACTTTCAAATCGTTATCAATCCAATGATGTTGATGAAGGAGCTGAAAGTTTTCTTTGAGCGATTTAGGCATTCCATAAGACTCTGATCTTACCATATGAGCTGCCAAATCTATCGTAAGTTGTATGGCTCTTTGTAAGTTCAAAGTCACAATGTCTTGGATATCATAATCGTTTAATCTTTCGGGATCATCCTGCAAGGTATCGTATATTCTCTTTAAGCAGTTTTGGATGCGATTAATTTTTTGGTAGATGATATCCTTGTCAACCATGCAATTTTCTCTTTAAAATATTTTCCTCGAAAGGTTTTAAAACCCTTTTCAAATCTGCGTAATCAGTAATCAATTTTACTTCAAAATCGCGATAAGCTTTCATATTCTTGATAAACAAAGGGGTACCATTTTGTATCACTTGCATGGCTAAAATCGGCGAAGCCTCATTAAGGACAATAAAATCCACATCGACCCCCATAAGGTCGCTTAGCTTTTGCTTAAGTTGTAAAATTTCCATGCTTCCGGGTATGGCTGTCTCATAAAAAGCACCCAGATCGATATCACTTTTTGAGTCCGCGTGTCCCGAGGCATGTGAGCCAAAAAGAATCAAGGCAGCTATGCCGACTTCTCCCTCTAGCTCTTGAACCAACTTTTTACGATCCATAAGCTGAAGCATATTCTATTCGACTATAAAAATCCTTCAAAATTCCAGAACGTCAAAGGGAGCCGAAAGGATTTGAGGCCTGGGAGAAAAGGTTGCCTTGCTTTCTGCGTTTTAGCTCTGTGCGGATGCTAAAGAGAAGGTCTTCATCGAAATCCTTGTAAGAGGCCCACTTAAGGTAGTCTAAGGGGATATCTTTAAAGGCGCGGCCCTTATGTTTGCCCAAAGGCATTGCCTTCATCAGGACGGGCTTTTCCAGCGTTTTTAAAAGCTGGGGAAGGGTTTTGAATTTGGTCGAAAGGCGCCTGAAGACTTCGATATTGACGATGACATCATTCATAGCTCTATGAGCGCCTTCCTCCGGAATATTAAAATGCTTTCGAAGCATCTCTAAGGAGTTGGTGGGGCTTTCCCCGTAAAGTCGAGCCAGCCTTAGGGTATCAATTTGTTTATTATTGCGAATAACCGGTGTTTTTCCTGTAGCTTCCACGCCAGCCGCGATCATTTCCACATCAAATTTAATGCCGTGGCCAACTATCGGCTCTCTTCCGGCCATCTCAAGCACTTTAGGTAGCACCTCTTCAAACAAAGGAGCTCCTTTAACCATGTCATCGGAGATATGGTGGATCTTTTTAGACTCTTCAGGAATCGCGATTTTAGGGTCTACCAAGCTTTCAAAAGTTTCCAAAACTTCATGCAGCGTAAACTTCGTAATGGCAATTTCGATCACTTTATCATTTTTCGGATCCAAGCCTGTTGTCTCGCAGTCTAGACAGACAAAAACTTGTTTTTCCAGCGGTCTCATATCCCTTTAATCCTTTTCATTAGATGCTCTTTGCCCCGCCCTTTTACAGCAGAAGTCACAACGGGCTCTTCACCGAAAAACTCATGAATGGCCCGTACTTTTTTAGCTCTTTCGCTTTGATTGAGCTTATCAGTTTTAGTCAGCACCAAAATGGGCTCTAAACCCCTTTCATGAAACCACTGATAAAGCTCTAAGTCCTCATCCTTGGGTTCTCTTCGGCTATCTAAAAGGAAAAGCACTTTTTTAAGCGTTTCACGCTTTTCTAAATATTTCTCGGCAAGCTCGCCCCACTCTTCTCTTAACGATTTAGAGACTTTAGCGTACCCCCAGCCCGGAAGATCGACGAAGTAGATTCCATCCATCTCAAAAAAGTTTAAAAGGCGGGTCTTTCCAGGGGTGGCAGAGGTTTTTACAAGCCCCTTCGACTGAAAGATAAAGTTCAAAAGAGAAGATTTCCCCACATTCGAACGACCGACCACTCCGATCTCTTCTAACCCCGTAGTGGGTAAATCGGATAGCTTGGAACAGCTTTTAACAAATTTCGCCCGGCTCATGACACTTGAATCTCCCGTGTATTCTCATCGAGAGCTTTGATGTAGATTTTAAGGGCATCTTTCGGAATTAAAGAGGGAATTCTCTCGGGCCATTCAATACAAATAAGGCCCGGCCCGTCTAAAAACTCTTCAAACCCTTGATGAATAAAGTCAGACTCTTTTTCTAAACGCCAAAGATCAAAGTGGGCAAAAGGAGTCTTTCCCTTATATAAATTTAAATAGGTAAAAGTGGGGCTGGTTACACTTTCCGGCGGGATGCCATTTGCCTCCGCAAGACCCTTAATAAAAGAGGTCTTACCCGCTCCAAGTTCCCCATAAAAACAAAGCACTGCCGTCTTGGGCAGTGCTTGAAATAAAGTCTTGGCAATCTTTACTGTCTCGTCTAAAGAGGAGGAAACCCATTTTTTTGTCTCAGAGTTCCCCGACACGTTTGCCTTTACTCCTCGATCCAGCGATCGATCGCCTCTTTAAAGTCCTTATCTTCAGATAAAGCTTCAACCATCTCGGTCACTTTTTCTTCGGTCAGCTCTTTTTGAATAAATGCCAAAAGATCATCCCCAATCTCAAAACGGTTTTGGTTTTGAACTTCAAAAAGCGTCATCGGCTTCAAATAGTTTTTCTTAAAGTCGGCAATAACAGCTTCTTTCGTGTTAAAGAGCTTGCCGCTCAAGACGGAAGAGTACACCACTTTTTTGATGGCCTCTTTCGGTTTAACCTTCGGAATGTAGCTTTTAATCACTTCAGGGTCTTCGGAAACAAAGAAGCGCTTAGACTTAAGTCCGCCGACCCTTTCGTTATTCTCGGGACACTTTGCGACGTGATCGTAAATGGCATCCTGTGGGTTCGGATGGGTGTTATCGCCGAAAACCTTCCCGGAAAAAGGGCAGATGTAGATTTTTTTTGTGTTTTCATTAACCGCAGAGGGGCTAAATGAAATTTTAATTTCCGTCTCGTGCCAGACTTTGTTGTCGGCTTCTAAGGATTTTAACGCTTTCTCTTCGCTTTCGTAGATCTTCTTTCCGGGAGGGAAGAGTACTGCTTGAATATTATACTTTTTTTCGATAAAAAAGAGGTACGTTTGAACCAATTCGGCGAAAGGATTTTCCGAAAGATACTCTTTTAACGATTTTTTTAATTTTTCACTAATCATTGTGCTTGTCATAAGCCCTCTTCAAGAAACTTAATAATGAGAGATTTACTTTAGATAAGTCTATATTGAGCCCCCCATTAAATCAAGGAATTTTTCATATGCTAACGACTAAGACCCACGAGATACCGGGATACGAAACGGTATTAGAAGGCTCCTGCTCCCGCACGGGGCTAAAAGCTTTTATTGCCATCCAT
>JAGROB010000023.1:0-643 GCA_020440465.1 Chlamydiia bacterium | reverse complement strand
TCAAGTGTCATCAAGGATGGCTTGGGCGGTGGAAAAAGCGTTATTATCGGCGATCCTAAAAAAATTAAAACCGATGCCCTTTTGTTTACTTTTGGAGAAATGCTTAACCAACTTGAAGGGCGCTACATCGCTGCGGAAGACGTCGGAATGGGCGTTGATGATTTAATGCTTATAAACAAAGTCTCCCCGTATGTCGCCGGACTGGCTACGGAAACTTCTTGCGGCGACCCAAGCCGATTCACTGCCCATGGAGTATTTCAGGGGATTAAAGCTTCTGCTAAAGCTGTATGGGGCTCCCCTTCACTTAAAGGAAAAAGGGTCTTAGTCCAAGGCTTGGGAAATGTCGGAATGAAAGTGGCCGAACTTTTATTCTGGGCAGAAGCCAAATTAATCTGTGCCGACCCCGACTCCGAAAAGCTTAAGCAAGCCAAGCATGATATGGGAGCACAAATTATCAGTCTCGATGAAGTTTTTAGCACTCCATGCGACATCTTTTCCCCCAATGCACTCGGGGGAATCATTAATCTGGACACCCTTCCCCATTTTAAATTTAAAGCGATCGCGGGAGGAGCAAACAACCAGCTTGCCCGCATTGAATTAGGTGAAGAGCTCTTCAAGCAAAATATTTTGTACGCGCCTGACT
>JAGROB010000022.1 GCA_020440465.1 Chlamydiia bacterium | reverse complement strand
CATCGGGGCGTTGACACAAGATTTCCGAAGGAATCCCTGCGGGTATCAGAGGGGACTCTAAATCCTCTATTTTACTGCCTCTAGGGATACGGGAGGGGTTGATGCCCAACAGGACGGACAAGGCATGCTCCGCGTTAATGATATCAAGCTCTACTTGCGGAATGGTAGAAGCAGCGATCTCATACTGGGTTTTAGCTTGGACGACCGCCATTTGAGAGGCTTGGCCATACTTGAACTGGTTTTCAAAATAGGTGACTTCTTCTTGATAGGCTTCTAAGGTTTGAGTGGCGATCTCAAGCTGAGCATCGAGTCCCAAGAGCGTGATATACGCTTTGGCGGTAAGCGAAACCACGGATAAAACGACCGCTTTTTTAGCCTCATTCGCTCCGTAGACGCCGGCACAGGCCGCTTCCGTTTCCCGTTTAATTCGACCGAAAAGATCTAAGTCCCAACTTCCCGCAAAGCCGATGTCGAATTCGTTGTAAGGATTTTTAATGCCCAATGAAAACGGAAGGCCCGTAAAGCCGCTTTCACTGACACGAGTTCTTGAATAATCAGCAAAATACCCCGTTTGCGGGAAAAGTCCCGATCGAATCTGTGTTAAAAAACCGATCGCTTGATTGACTCTGGCAGCGGCGGCTAAAATATCGTAGTTTTGGCAAGCCGCTTGTTCGATTAAGTCGGTTAGCACAGGGTCGTTGAAGTGCTCCCACCAAGAGGTATCCAAGGTGTAGGCGGTAATATCAGGCTCAAAGGTGTAGCTTTCGGGAATATCGAGATCGGGGCGATGATAATTGGGACCCACCACGCAACCCGATAATAAAAGCAGTAAAAAGAGACTACTCCTCATCTTTTCCCCCTCCCAGCTTTTCAAATAAGACAAAGAAAAGAGGGACATAAAGAAGAGCCAATGTAGAGACGCCAATCATCCCCCCCACGGTTCCCGTTCCGATGGAGTGGCGGGCGTTGGCTCCCGCGCCCATGGCGATGACCAGAGGAAACACGCCAAAAATAAAAGAGAGCGAGGTCATGGTGATAGGTCTTAAACGTAGCTTTCCGGCCTCGATAGCGGCATCGATAAACGTCCGTCCTTTAGCTTTTAATTCGACAGCGAACTCAACAATCAAGATAGCGTTTTTCGCCGCAAGACCGACAAGCAAGAGTAAGCCGATCTGGAAGTAGACATCGTTGTCTAAACCCCGAAGCCAGGTGAAAATGAGAGCTCCTAAGATTCCAAACGGAACGGCTGTTAAAACCGCGCCCGGGAGGGACCACGACTCATACTGCGCCGCTAAGATCAAGAAGACAATGATAATCCCGAAAATAAACGCGGCGGCAGAAGATCCCCCCGAAGTCACTTCCTGAAAGGCCATTCCCGCCCAGGCGTAGCTGTAGCCGGAGGGTAAAACCTCTCTTGCGACTTCCTCCATCGCTTGAATCGCCTGACCAGAGCTATAACCGGGGGCGGGATTGCCGGTGATTTGGGCTGCGGGAAAGCCGTTAAAGTGGGGTAAAAGATCGGGACCCCTTTCGGAGTGAACCGTGGCAAGCCCTGCGATCGGCACCATTTTTCCGTCTTTAGAGCGGGTATAAAGGCGATTGATGTCATTCGGAGACTGTCTAAAGGGGGCGTCCGACTGCAAGATGACGTTCCAGATGCGGCTATATTGTTCGTACTGACTGGCTTGCAAAGATCCGAACTGTGCCTGGAGAGTGTCGTAAACGGATTCTACGGGAACCCCCAAGAGGAGCGCCAGCGGGCGGTTAACATCCACTTTCAGCTGCTCGGTGTTCGCTTGAAAGGTCGTTCTGACCTGCGCTAAATCGGATCTTTCTTTCACTTTTTCTAAGAATTTTTCGACGATGGCCGAAAGCTCTTCGGCGTTGCCGGTCCCTTTGTCCTGAATCCAGAACTCGAACCCCCCTGTTGTTCCGATACCCGGAATGGCAGGCGGGGCGATCGGGAGGGTAAAACCGGTCAAAACGTCTTTCGATTTGGCAAAAACGGACTCTAAAACGGCTTTTGCGTTCTCCTTTTTCGCGGTTTCGACATTTTTGTAGCGCTCTTCAAAGTCTCTTAAGGTGACGAATAACGTCGCCATGTTGGTAAGATATTGGCTGTCGATCAGGCTGTAGCCGTTTACGACCGTGGTGCTCTCTACGGCGGGGTTTTCCTGAAACAGCTTTTCGATCTCCTGGGAGGTCGCCTCCGTCCGGTTCAAACTGGAGCCGTTTGGCATCATCACCTGGGCGAAGACGTAGCCTTGATCCTCGTTCGGAACAAAACTTGTCGGAAGAGCGTTGAATAAAGGGATAATCGTTAAGCATAATAGCGCTAAAGCCCCTAAAAATAACAGCTTTCGCCCGATAATGTGTCCGATTCCTTTGCCGTAAGAGTCGATGAGTTTATCGAAAACGCGGTTAAACCAGGCGAAAAAGCCCGTGTGTTTCGTTACCCCCGGCTTTAAAATTTTAGCGCAAAGGGCCGGCGTTAAAGAGAGGGCCACGATGCTGGAGATACTCACCGAGACCACGATCGTGATCGCGAACTGCTTGTAAAGCTGTCCTGTCGTTCCGGGAAGAAAAGCGGCCGGAACGAAGACGGCGGCCATCACGAACGTCGTCGCGATGACGGGGCCGGTGACTTCCTCCATCGCCTTGATCGTGGCCTCTTTTAAGCTAATTTTTCCCGATTCCATGTTCCTTTCGACGTTTTCGACGACCACGATCGCGTCGTCCACCACAATCCCGATCGCAAGCACCATAGCGAACAGGGTCAACAAGTTAATGGAAAAACCTAAAGCAAACATTCCAATAAACGTTCCAACGAGTGCAACTACAATAGCCGTCACGCAGATGAAGGTAGGTCTTAAAGATTGAAGGAATAAATAGACGACAAGGATCACCAAAATCGCCGCGATAACGAGCGTTTCGATTACTTCTTTAATAGAGATCTTCACGAAATCGGTCGTGTCCAAAGCGACCAGCATCTCGATCCCCTCCGGCATGCTCGCTTTCATGTCTTTTAAAACCTGACGAACGCCCCTTGAGACATCTAACCCATTTGCTCCCGCTTGCTGATAAACCGCAAGCGCCGCGGTTGGGATAGCGTTGAAAAAGTTCGTGCCGATGTACTGACGCTTACCCACCTCCGCTCTTGCGACATCGCTGACATGAACGATCGCGGAGCCGTCCTGGTTGGTTCTTAAGATAATATTTTCATACTCTTCCGGTTTGGTGAAGGGAAGCTGGGTGATGACGGGCAAAGTCAGTTGCTGATCGGGAACGGAAGGCTGCGCTCCGATCTGCCCCGCGCCGATAAGGGCGTTTTGAGACGCAATCGCATTCTTGACATCGGTGGTTGTGATCCCCAACGACGTCATCCTGTCGGGATTAAGCCAGATTCGCATCGCTTGATCGGGCATCCCGAAGATTTGTGACTGCCCTGCGCCGTTGACCCGTTTAATTGCATCCAACAAGTAGACGTTTGCCCATGTGTTTAAATAGTCGGCCGTGTAGCGGCCCGATTTATCGAAAGCCGTAATCACCATAAGCACGTTGGGCGACTGTTTTTGTACCGAAACGCCAAATTGCTTCACCGCATCGGGCAGCTGCGGCATCGCCAAATTGACACGGTTTTGCACAAGCACCTGGGCGATATCGGGATCGGTGTCAAGGCTGAAGAAGACGTTAATCGAAAGCTGTCCCGTATTGGAGCTTGTCGATTTCATGTAGAGCATATTTTCGACGCCGTTGATTTGCGCTTCGATGGGAGCTGCAACCGACTGGCCGACGGTGGTGGCGCTCGCTCCGGGATATGTGGTTGTCACCTGAATTTGAACGGGTGTGATGGTGGGATATTGCTCGATCGGCAAATTCACCATGGCGACAAGCCCGGCAATAATAATCACAAGCGAGACAACGATCGCGAATATAGGTCGGTTAATGAAGAATCTTGGCATCGACTTTCTCTTGAGCGCTCAAGTTTTGTCCGCCGTCAACGACAACGATATCGCCGGGAAAAAGCCCTTCGTTGATAAACCAGTTTTCCCCCTGCCAATCTCCGACTTCAATAGGTCTGAACTCTACGGTATTTTTGTCTTTCAAGGTCCAAACATAGTGACCCTTAGACGATTGCATCACAGCTCTCTGAGGTATCGAGATAGAGTTTGGCCGGATGGAGCCTTTCACGATGGCTTTGACGTATTGGTTGGGTCGCAATAAAGCTTCGGGATTTTTGACGCTGGCGCGGATCAAAAACGTCCCCGTTTGGGGATTGAAGTAAGGCTCCGTGAAAGTGATTTTTCCCTGATAGGGATAGGTTTGGCCGTCGATTAGGACGACTTCGATGTCGTAAGCGTCATCTTTCGGGGGAACGATCAGTCCCTTTTTAACCTGGTTTCTGTAATTGGCCATCTGAATTTCGGAAAGACTAAAGTTGACCCAGATGGGGTCTAATTGAGAGACGGTAGTTAGTTGGTTGTTGGAAAAACTAAGGTACGTGCCGTCTTGCTCAAGCGCGGCGCTTGTGATCCCGTCCAAGGGAGATCGAATGGTGCAGTAAGATAAGTTAAGCTCCGCGGTCAATAGATTGGCCTCCGCTTCGTGCACACTTGCCACGGCGGAGTCATACTGCCCGATCGCATCGTCTAAGTCTTTTTGAGATAAGGCGTTAAGTTTTGTGAGCGGCCGCGTTCTATCCAGATTGAGTTTAGCGGTTTCTCGTACGGCCTTTCTCGATTCCAAAGCGGCTTTCGCGGCCTCCACCTGGGCGATGAACGGTTTTTTATCCATAACGAAAAGGATCTGATCTTTTTTAACGATCTCCCCTTCCGTATAGACGCGCTGATCTAAGAAGCCGTTCACCCTGGCCTGGATATTCACCATGTGAGAGCTTTGCGTGACCGCCACAAATTCGGAGGTAACGGGAGCGTCTTCTTTTTTAACCTCCATCGCCGTTACTTGGGGAACGGAGGCTTTGGTGTCGGACTTTGGCTCAGAACAAGAGAAGCTGCTTAGAAAAAGCCCTAAAAATAAAAGCTTTTTCATCTTTAAAGTTTAGGGCCGCCCCGTAAAAGATGGCTGACTAAAGAGATTACAAAAAGCACGGCAAAGATCAAAAACAGAATTTTCGCGATAGATGCCGAGGCGGAAGCAATTCCTCCAAAACCGAAAACAGCGGCAATAAGTGCAACGATGAAAAAAATTACTGCCCAATAAAGCATGAGAAACCTCCGGTTATCAAAAAAAGTGTTTATCTGATAAAGATAAGAAGATGTCAAGCTCCTCTCTAATAAAATCCTCTATCGGCTACACGCTCGCGTGGATCACACTTTTAGTTTTATTGTTTTTGTTGGTGGTTTTCTATGGCGAAGTGTTGTTAATCGTCTTTTTATCGGCCATTTTAGCGATCTTTTTAAGAGCGGTCAGCCAGCCTTTGAGAGACTGGTTCAAGCTCCCCGATACGCTTTCGGTACTTTTGGGTACGGCGGGTTTACTTGTGCTTTTCGTGATGTTGTGGGTGAATGGACTTCCGGAAATTTTCAGCCAGTTGAACACGCTTTTCAAGCAGCTTCCTGCGGCGTGGAATCAAGTCTCGTCATACCTTGAAAAATACGAGCTTTTTCAGGGAAAGCTCGCTCCGGGACAGATGATCGAATATGCTCAAACGGCGCTTTTAAGAGCGGGAACCTTGTTTTCGAACGTCGTCGGGATCTTCGTCAGTTTATTTTTGATGTTTTTTTTGGCGATTTTTTTCTCGATCCACCCCTCGAACTACATCGATCGAATTATTCGACTCGTTCCCAAAGACTATGTTGAAAGATACGAAGAGCTGTTTGATCGGCTCCACAAAATTTTAAGACGTTGGATCTGGGGGATGGTGGGCTCGATCACCACGATCGGGGTGCTGACGTATCTTGGATTGACGATTTTGGGAGTGGAGTCGGCTCTGGTTTTAAGTTTGCTTGCGGCCTTCTTTTCCATTATCCCCAACTTTGGCCCCCTTTTGGGACTGATCCCTGCGGCTTTGATCGCTTTGACCCAAGATCCTTGGCTTATGCTTTATGTGGTTATTTTATACACCGTGATTCAGGCGTTGGAGTCGAATTTGATCACCCCGTTGATTCAGCAACGCTCCACCGCTCAGCCGCCGGGGCTAATCTTATTCTGGCAGATTCTGATGAGTGCCTT
Organism: Chlamydiia bacterium; assembly: GCA_020440465.1. Classification (GTDB taxonomy): domain Bacteria; phylum Chlamydiota; class Chlamydiia; order Chlamydiales; family Parachlamydiaceae; genus JAGROB01. Next base: position 1,229 of record JAGROB010000022.1, on the reverse strand, counting down.
TGCGGGTCTTTTGGGGCTGATCTTGGCCGCACCCTTCCTTTGTCTTTTATCAACGACGGTCGATGTGCTTTATGTCGAGGGCGTCTTAGGCAAAACTCGAGATCAAAAAAAATAAACAGATTAATCCTGACCCGGGGCTTCTTTATCAGGCGGCAAGGGTGGGATGTAAAATATTTTAAGATCCTTAAGATCCGCTTGTAGTCTTTGGACATCAAGGGGTTTAAGTTGGGTGCATCCCTCTAGATTGATTTTTCTTAAATGAGTCATTATTCGAATAAGCCTTAAGTCTATAGCGGAAAGTTGGGTAAGCGCCCTCAAGGAAAGATCGTGTAGTCGGGTTAAGCACGTTAAAGGAGAAAGATCGGTGAGTCGGGTGAGTCTTCCGATGTTCAAGACGCACAAAGTGGTTAAAGAAGTGAGGGCTTGAAGGCCTTCGTTACCGATTTGGTTGCAGTCGTACACATGAAGCGCTTCTAGTTGCGTTAAAGCGGTGGCTATTTTTTTGATCGAAGCGTCTTGTAAGCGATAACAAGAGTTAACTCTTAACTCTCTAAGAGCGCGTAAGGCAACCAGGTTATCAAACCCGGTTTCGGAAAGATTGGGATTCAGCCTCAAATTCAGCGCCCGTAAAGACGTGAGTCCTTGAAGTATCGAAAGGTCTTCATCTTCGATATTGGGCATATTGGATAGATCTAACGTCTCAAGACTAAGCTGATTTAAAGGTAGTTGAGTTAATGATCCCCCTATTCCCGGGACTCTCCATAAGGATAAGCCCTTTAGCGTGGTGAATCGGGTTAAAGGGCTTAAGGTTTCGTAAGATAGCAGTGAAAAATCATTTAAATCGAGAGATATCAGCGCAGGGAAATTTGCGTGTGTCAGCACATGATGTAAGGCTTCTTTAGTAACGCCTTTTAAAGAAAAAAAAGTCAGATGCCTGAGTGTTGTCAGCGTTAAAGAACCTAGCTGAGTAAAGGTTGCATCTTTCATACGGGGGCTTAAGCAATCTATCGACTCCAGCCGGGTTAAACGGGATAAAAGGGTAAGGTCGGGAAAGGTAGGAGAGGCGACTATCCCCTCGTCAAAAGCGAGTTTTGTGATCCCGCTCATTTTTTCAAGTAGCTTTGGCCAGTCTCTTGAAAGACTTAAAAGCCCCGAGACAGTAAGCGTGTGAATGGGCCGGTGCATAAGCGCGCTTATTTTTGCCCGCGATTCTTTATAGCTATTGGAAT
>JAGROB010000021.1 GCA_020440465.1 Chlamydiia bacterium | reverse complement strand
ATCTTGCCGTTCTTTTGAGTTAGCCTGTTGTCTATTCTTGCCTATCCTGTTAATTTAAAATGCGCATGGCAACGATAGCGACGTTATCCTGATTGCGCGCACTAAGATTGATCGTGTTTATGATGTCGCCGGCAATGTCATTCGAGCTGGGGTTGATGGCTTGAATAATATCTGACTGCTTTTTCGTGTCCCACAGCCCATCGCTTGCGACCACGATAATATCGTTTACCTGAAGCGCGATTTCGGTCACTTTCGGGCTTCGGCTGAAAATATTATCGGTATTCTGCTCCGGGATCTGGTCTCCCAAGGAACGGCTAACCTCAAATCCATAGAATCGGGGTTTTTTTATCGAAGCAACGGGTTGAAAGTCGGGGGTTGTCTCTTGCGCTCTTTTTATCTCTTTTTCATGATGCCAATTTCTAACAGGGGATAAAGGGATAGCTACGATTCGACCTTTCACTTTTCGATACAAGAAAGCATAAGAGTCTCCCACGGTCGCTGTGGTTGCCAAACCCTTTTGCGTATCGATCGCTACCACGGTTGCGGTAGATCCTTGATTGTCTAAGCTTCTATTTTGGCTAATCTCATTTTGTAGGCAACGAAACTGTTGACGCATCCTTATTCTGACATACTCTTGCTCGATGCTAAACCTCTTCCTTTCCAGGAAATCGGCGACACCCGAGCCTAAATGACCATCGAATATGCATCCGATACAGCCTTTTGGATCAGTATAATTAGTCGCTCTATCTTCCATGCGATCTTTTGCCCCCTGATTTTCCGCCTGAGAAATCTCTACCCGGATATTGTTGGCGGGAGTGTGATCGATCTCGTTCCAGCGGGCGATTTCGGGGCCGGTGTGCTGGGTGAAAGCCTCTTTTAAATTACTTCTCATCTTACGATGATCGACCCAGTTGGCAAAAAGGTCGATCGCGATCTCTTCTAAAATTCCTGCCACCAGGCCGATAACGGGCATCGCCTCGATCTTAGCAATCAAAAGGTGTCCTTTAGCTTTATGCGGAAAATTTCCCGCCATCTCGCGGTGACGCTTAGCGTAAACATCGGCCGCGTACCAGCGTCCCGGGTCTTCAGAGCTTTGAGCGGGACAATAGGTGTTCGGGTGTTCTAAAAACGAGTATTTCATTCATCGTCCTTCGTTTTACTGGCACAGCCGCACATGGTTTTTACCATTTTAACGAGTCCTTCGAAGAAATTGCTAAGAGCCGAGCCCCCTTGAGCCGTATTGCAAGCGAGCCAAGTCAGTGTTTTTTCGGTCACAACCCCTTTGTCGATGGTATCGATGGCGGCTATGATTTCGCCCTTCTTGTTGAACCAGAAACGGGAGATGTTAATGTACGTTAAATTCGTGCCATCGGGCATGGGCATGATATTGTTCGATGAAACAGTGACTGAGTTTTGATGAAATTCAATGATAGGAAAGTTATAGTTCATGCTGGGGACCAGCGCTATTTGGGCCCCGATATCTTTTGTAATATTGACTCTTCCGATATGGATCGTTTTATCGTCGGAGACATAAATGGCATCGTCGGCAAAAAGTTTAAACCATTCCTCCCAATTTTTATCTTGCATCCCTAACTTTGCAAAGGTTTCGAACAGCTGACGCGTTCTTTCGACCGGAAAATCGGGGATATAAAGCGGTTGATCCGCTCCGGGGAAGTCCTTTTTCGTATTTAAGATCATCTCGACATATTTTCCCGCTGTGAGCATTTTCATCTCAAATTCCAAACGGTCGATAACCGGAGTTTGAGGCATTAAAACCATCACCCCTTTTTCTTTTAAGCTCTCGGCAGCCCTTGGAGAGGCTACCGAAGCTTGGGGTCGTAATTCGGTAACAGAGGGCGATGTAGATACAGCAGGGGTTAAAGATCCCTGAACGGCTGAAGTTGAAGAAGCGGGGCTTGTTGATAGGGCATCCATGTTTGGACCTCCTGTGGTTTAAAAAATTGAGTATTCAAAAAATTCGATTAACTTGAAAGGACTTGTAGTCGAGAGCCCCTGCCGGTTAAAATTCTAAAAGCCCTTCCTTCCATGTTTTCAGAGACATAGGTGGTGTACCGGATAGCATAAAGGGCCTCTTCGGAAATAAGATCCGTCTTGTAATGATCGACGACCGCAGCTAACTTAAATCCCGCATGTTCTGAAGAGCGTGTCGCGGCTTCGAATAGGGGGCGTAGTCTTTCTTGTTCGGTAGAGGTTTCGTAAATTTTCTTAAAGTAGACAGGTAGTGTGACTGTTGATTCTGAAATATTCTGGGATTTATAGGGATTAACTTCTTCTTCTTTGTGGCAGATATAGCCGATTGCCGAAAGAAACATAGGTGTTCTTAAGGTTAGAACGTTTGAAGAAGTTTCAAGAAATGGCACTTTCTTAACTTGTTCATCGGGGGACAAGGAGCTTAGCTTTAAAAGTTCAATCAGATTCATGCCTACACTATCTGCTAATTTTGCGGCTTCTTGATATCTGGAAGCTTCCGCTTGAATCAGGCTTTCGTCTAACTCGTAATTGGCGGTTTCTTCCAGCTTTTCTTTGAAATAATCTGGTAGTCCCAAGCCATGTGTTCGGGCAAGTTCATACCCTGTCTTAAGTGAAGGAACGCTCATAAGTATTTCCTCATTGTTTTATTTTTTAAGTCTAAGGGCATTTAAAATGACCGAGACGGAGCTTAAGCTCATGGCTGCGGCCGCAAAGATGGGACTTAAAAGAATCCCAAAAAACGGATACAACACCCCCGCAGCGATCGGAACGCCCAGCGTATTGTAGATAAAAGCAAAAAATAAGTTTTGGCGGATATTTCTCATCACCTTGTCGCTAAGAGAAAAGGCTTTCGAGATCCCCATGAGATCCCCCTTTAAAAGGGCCACATCGGCACTTTCGATCGCAACATCGGTACCCTCTCCCATGGCGATGCCGATGTCGGCGGCAGCAAGCGCGGGCGCGTCGTTCACGCCATCGCCGGCCATGGCGATTTTATGCCCCTTTTCCTTTTGCCGGTTGACGAAGTCTTGTTTTTTATCGGGGGTGACTCGTGCCTGATAGCCGTCTAGGTTCAGTGTTTCGGCCACATTTTTCGCTGCCTGTTCGCTGTCGCCCGTCAGCATCACGATCTTAAGCCCCCGCTCGTGCAGCTTTTTAATCGCTTGGGGAGTCGTTTTTTTAATCGGGTCGGACAGGGCGACAAAGCCGATCACTTCTTCCGACTCGGCGACGAATAAGACCGTTTCTCCCCGCGCTTCGAACTCTTCGGCGAGCTTTTCGATGGAAGCGATGCCGCGGATATCTCGTTCTTTAAGCAGCTCTTTTTTGCCGATTAAAACGGCGTTGCCTTTCACTTTCCCTTCCACACCCCCGCCGGGGATTGATTTAAAGCTTTCGGGCTTATCCAAAGAAAGCTCTTTCTCTTTTGCGGCCTTCACAATGGACTTTGCCAGGGGATGCTCGCTTTCTTGCTCTAAGCTCGCCGCAAGGGCTAAAAGTTTGTCCTCGTCGTGGGAGGTGGTACCGTAAACTTTTTGCACTTTCGGCTTCCCTTCCGTAAGCGTTCCCGTTTTGTCGACGGCGATTATCTCGATCCCTTCCATTCCTTCTAACGCTTCGCCGTTCTTAATCAGAATGCCGTTTTCCGCCCCTTTTCCCATACCTACGGTAAGGGACATCGGGGTCGCAAGTCCCAAAGCGCAGGGACAGGCGATAATAAGAACCGAGAGCGCTGAAATAAAGGCGTAGGAGATTGCGGGGGAGGGACCGAAAAACGACCATCCGATAAACGCCAAAATAGCCACCCCAATCACTGCAGGGACGAAGTAAGAGGAAACCGTGTCGGCAACTTTTTGGATGGGCGCTTTTGACTGCTGAGCCGATTCGACGCTTTGAATGATTCTTGCTAGAAGCGTCTCTTTTCCCACTTTCGTCGCTTTCATGACAAAGCTTCCCGTCGTGTTGATCGTCCCGCCGACGACTTTATCCCCCTTGGACTTTTCGACGGGGACGGGCTCTCCCGTCATCATCGACTCGTCCAGCTCGCTTTGACCCTCCGTAATTTCTCCGTCGACGGGGACTTTTTCACCGGGACGCACCTTTAAAAGATCCCCTTTTTGGACCTCCTCGATAGGAATTTCTTTTTCCTCGCCGTTTTCGATTTTATTCGCCGTCTTGGCAGAGCGTTTTAACAGCTTCTGGATGGCGCCCGAGGTTTTTTCCCGCCCTTTGAGCTCCAGCACCTGTCCCAACAAAACCAGGGTCGTGATGACGGCCGCCGACTCGAAATAAAGCGGGACTTGTCCGTTCTCTTTAAATGCCTCGGGAAATAAACCGGGAAATAAAAGCGCGATCACGCTGAACAGATACGCCGCGCCAATGCCGATCGCAATCAAAGAGAACATATTCAGATTCATCGACTTAAACGACTTGATCCCTTTTTCGAAAAAGGGGTAGGCGCCCCAGAAAACGACGGGGGTCGTTAAAACAAGCTGTCCGAAGCGATAAAAAGCATCGGGCCACATCTGAAACGCCATTACGGGAATCGTAAGAACTACACAGACCCAAAATTTTAGACTCATACTCTTAAGTTCGGGGCTTTCTCCGCCGCCGCCGACGGGTTCTAATGCCATGCCGCAGATCGGGCAGTCGCCGGGGTGGTCTTGTCTGATTTGGGGGTGCATGGGGCAGGTGTAGATCGCTTCCATAACTTCCTTTTAAGCTTTTTCTGCTATAATGGGGATATGAAAATTATTTTGCCAAAAACAGACGCGGCACTTCTTGCCGAGTGCGAGGTAACTACCACACGCTCAAGCGGTAAGGGGGGTCAACACGTCAACAAAACCGATAGCGCCGTCAGACTTAAACACTTGCCGACGGGCC
>JAGROB010000020.1 GCA_020440465.1 Chlamydiia bacterium | reverse complement strand
GAAAGGGTCGCGCAAGGGATAAACTTCGAGTCGATCATATCTTTTAAGACATTGCCCGGCCCCACACTGGGAAGCTGGTTGACGTCGCCGACAAAGATAACGCGGCAGCCGTCTGGAGTCGCTTTTAGAAGGCGGTTCATAAGGTCGGTGTCGATCATACTCGCTTCGTCAACGATTAGAAGATCCGCCTCAAGCGGATTTTCCCGATTCTTTTTAAACCCGGCCTGAAAGTTGTACTCCAAAAGCGCGTGAATGGTCTTGGCCGGACGGCGGCAGATTTCCGCCATTCTTTTGGCGGCTCTTCCCGTGGGAGCGGCAAGCAGGATACGAGTTGTGAGTTGTTCGGAGATCGCTAAAATCGCTTTCGTGATCGTACTTTTACCCGTACCGGGGCCGCCTGTAATGATTAAAAACTTGTCGGTTAAAGCGGCCGCGATGGCCCCCTTTTGTTGGGAAGCGAGCTCAAGGTCGAGTTTTTTTTCCACCCAGTCGATCGCCTTAAAGGTATCGACTTTTCTCATGGGGGACTTAGCAAAGCGGATCCGTTTGATCTCCGATGCGATACCCGTTTCCGCAAGATAAAGCGGCTTTAACCAGATGAAGGGGACGGGCTCTCCCTCTTCAACCAAATTCAAGCGCTCCATCCTCCGCTCTTGGATGAGATGCTCCAAGCGGGGCTTGGTCTCAAAATCGCCCAAAAGTTTTTTCGCCTCTTCTAAAAATGCCTGTTCCGGATAACAGACATGTCCTTCCGAGGAAAGCTCCTCCATCACATACTCAAGCGCGGCGTCGATTCTTTCGTCCGCATCGGGGGGAATGCCAAGCTTTTGCGCGATGGCGTCGGCGCTTAAAAAACCGATCCCGCGGATATCTCTTGCCAAACGAAAAGGGTTTTCGGTCACTTTTTCGATGCTTTCGCTGCCGAACTGCTTGAAAATTTTTTGTGCGAAGCCGGGGCTTACCCCGTGGCTTTGCAAAAAGATCATCACGTCGCGGATACTTTTTTGGTCTTGCCAAGACTCCGACAATTTTTCGAGTTTCTTTTTTCCGAGGCCCGGGATTTCCTTCAGCCGTTCGGGATGTTTATCTAAAATATTGAGCGTCTCGGTGCCGAATTGTGCGACGATTTTTTCGGCGTAAACGGGACCGATCCCTTTGATAAGCCCTGAGCTTAAGTACTTTTTGATCCCGTGAAGATCGGCAGGTCTTTCCGATTTAAGCGATTTCGCTTCAAACTGAAGGCCGTGAACTAAGTGGGTTTTCCATTCCCCCTCCGCTCTGATCGTTTCTCCCGGGCGGACGTGGGGCATTAAGCCCACTACAGTCGTGGGATCTTTTTGTTTCGGCTGTTTTAAGCGGATGACCGTGTAGCCGCTTTCTTCGGAGCGGAAGGTAATTTTTTCGATCGTCCCGACGATTTCTTCCATAATAGCACTTATGCTATAGTAAAATTAAATATCTGTGGAGGGATCTTTTCATGAAATTTATACCCCTTTTGCTTTTATGTCCGTTAACCTTTTTAGCGGCCTGGGAAGGGCATTGCTGTGAAGATGAAAATTGCCAATGCCGTGAGTGCTGCTGCCACGAAAGGAATTGTTTGTTTCAAGAAGTCCCGTTAGGCGAAAACACTTACTTAAGAGACGAAGCGTACTGGCCCACTAAAATGCAAGACCCCTTAATCGACTCGCTCACGAAATAAAATATGGCCCTGTTTACCAAAGAGTCTTTAGAACGCCTAAGAGATCGCATCGACATCGCGGAGGTGATCGCCTCTCATGTAGAGATGAAAAAATCGGGCGCCACCTACAAGGGTCTTTGTCCGTTTCACGACGAAAAAACGCCCTCCTTCATGATCCATCAGGGGGATAAACACTACCATTGCTTCGGCTGCGGCGCGCATGGCGACGCGATTCAGTTTCTCACGCAACACGTGAGACTTAGCTTCTCCGATGCGGTTGAAAGTTTGGCAGAGCGCTTTCAAGTGAAGCTGGAAAAGATTGAGGGAACAGAAGAGTCCAAAGGCACTCCGAAGGCAGAACTAAGGCGTGCGCTCGATTTAGCCAAGCAGTTTTACCAGTTTCATTTGCACTCTACCCCTGAGGGAAAAAAGGCTTTAGCGTACCTTAAAGATCGGGGGATGGATTTAGCTTTTGTCGAAGCCTTCGATTTGGGGTGGGCACCCAGCACCGGGGGGCTTTTAAAACGGTGGCTTTACCACAACAAAGTGATGCCCCAAGTCATGCAAGAGGCGGGGCTTGTCAACCGGGGAGATAGAGAATTTTTCTCCGAGCGCATTTTATTTCCGATCAAAGATTATCAAGGGCATACAATCGGCTTTTCGGGCCGAAAAATCAGAGAAGAGGTCTTTGGCGGAAAATATATCAACACTTCCGAGACCCCTCTTTTCAAAAAATCGAAAGTGCTCTTCGGGATCGACCGCTCGAGAAAGCGTATTGCTAAAGAGCGTCGTGTCCTTGTGGTGGAAGGGCAGATCGATTGCCTTAAACTGATTCATGCAGGTCTTGATTTAACTGTCGCCGGGCAGGGGACCGCGTTTGGAGAGGGGCACGTCAAAGAGCTTTTAGCTTTAGGGGTGAAGCAAGTCTTTTTAGCTTTAGACAGCGATCAGGCAGGTATCGACGCAGCGATCAAGATCGGCGATCTATTTCAAAAAGTGGGCGTGGAAGTGAGAGTCGTTGAGCTTCCTTTTGGAGAGGACCCCGACCAATTCGTTCAAAGAGAGGGGATTGAAGCGTTTTTAAAACGGGTGGAAGCATCGACACATTATCTGTCCTATCTCGTAAAAGAAGTGAAGAAGACGACCGAGATTGACTCCGCCGCGGGAAAAGCAGCTATGGTGAACGAGATCGCGACCCAGATTAAGAAGTGGGAAGATCCCATTATGGTTCACGAAAGTTTACGGCAGCTGGCAAAGCTAGCTCAAGTGCCGGAGTCTTTCGTCTGCGTGGGGGAACTTGCTCCCAGAAGCCCGTTGATTCGAACAACGTCGCTTGCCGGCAAGTTTGACAAGAATCCCGATCAGCTCTTGGAAGGGGAGTTTTTAAGAACGCTTGTCTATAGCTCTAAAGGGCATTTTATGGCCCGCTGCCAAGAGTGGCTTAAACCCGAAGATTTTCACGCGGCTCGCACCCAAGAGATTTTTCAGGCCCTATTGAAGCGCGACTTAAGCGGTCTTAGCCCCGAAAGCCAAGCCCTTTTAGACGAGCTTTCAAAAAAATCCGTTCCCGAAGCTAAAGCGGAAGCACACTTTAAAGAGACGCTGCAAAAGATTTTAGACCGAAACTGGCTTCGTAAAAGAGAAGAGATCAAAGTAAAGATTCAAAGCAATCGCTATTCCGAAGAAGAGGTGATCGAGCTTGTGAAACAGTTTGACCAGCTCAAGCAAACTCCCCCGAAGGTGATCGATGGGTAAGCATCTCATATTCTACGACGGAGAGTGCGGCCTTTGCGATCGGGTGGTTCAGTTTTTGATCAAGCGGGACAAGAACAAGGTGTTCGATTTTGCCCCCTTACAAGGAAAAACGGCGGAAGAGTGGCTGAAACCGCCCCCCTCCGCCGATACGGTGGTCTTAATCGAGGACTATCAAGGAAGTCCAAACAAATATATTCTTTCCAAAGCCGCCTTTCGAGCCCTTTGGCTGATGGGCGGACCCTGGGCTATTTTAGGTCTATTCAATTTTTTACCCGGTTTTTCATTCGATTGGGCCTATCGTATTGTCGCTCAAAACCGTAAGTCGCTCTTTAGCCAAGATCGCTGCGTTCTGCCCGACCCCGAAGATAAATCGAGGTATTTACCTTAAAAGCTCCTGCTTAAAGCTTAAAACGTTTATAAAATCGGGATATTTTACCAAGAACATCTCACCTTTTCCCAAGGGAAACTTTTGATTTATCAAGGCTAAAAATCTTTGTTTTTGCAGAGATTTTAATTTTTGAATATCAGAGCTACTTGCTTCGGGAAGCAGTGCGCGGATTTCTTCTTGGGATTTCCCTTCCAGCTGCGAAATTAAATGGTTGAAAATTTCCCCATTAGGGTCTTTTACAGGGTTTGGTAGGGAAAAATAGTCCTCTAAGTCAATTTTGTGGATTTTACCCTTAAGTTGGACATCGAGTTGTAGCCGCTCTTCAGAGCTTAAGGTGCTAAAAGCGAGCTTGATGCTGTTAATTGCCTTTTTAGCGCCTGTTTTCTCTCCGAAAGTATTCCATTGCTCTTGTGCCCAGGTTTTTATCTCTCCGCCGATCCCTCTTAAAGCCATACAGCCTCCATTGATTTAGGTGAGAGGAGCAAGTTCCGTGCCATTAAAAAAAGGATTTTATTAATAAAGAATGATTTATAATGGGGTGTATAGGCTAAGACCTATATATTACTAGGAGGTAATAATATGCCCAAGGGTATAGAAAACTCTAAGAGTGGAAAGAAAAAAGCGAAGCTTTCTCTTAAAGAGAAGCGTCAGCGCAAGGTTGAGAAGCGTGCGGCAAAACAACACCGTACCGTCAACCCAGAGTCACTTTCTCACGAGTAGTTGTTAAATTTTGGACGCGGGGCGCATTCATAGTAATGACAGCCCCGCTCCTTTTTTGTCGTAACGACTCGGGTGTGAGGAAGGCGATTTAAAGGGGTTTAGAGGGGTCATCTGCCGAGCGATCCCTCCTCGGCCGTGGCCTTTGGCCACTGTCCTCGTCCCGATCGTCGACATCTAACCCCTCTAAACCCCTTTAAATCGCCTTCCTCACCCCCTCATCATTACTTTCTTGTGTAGCCTCAAAATGGATCATTTTATTTTACGAAGTAATGTGATAGTATATCTCTTTATAAGTTGGGAAAAGATTGGAGTGCGCTGACTTGTCAGCGCTTTCAGACGGGGTGACTTGTCAACCCGGTTAAAAGGCCGAAGGCCTTAAATATGAAAGCCTAGAGTTTACCCAGCGGGCATCGCCCTAGGTAAGGCATCAGTAATAAATTCAGCAGCCTGTAGGGCTGCGATATGGCAGTCCTTCAGACTGCATTTAAACCTACGCAATCCAACCTAGGGCAATGCCCTAGGCTATTACATGTAAGGCCTTCGGCCTTTTGTTCTGCGAGATTCTTTTGGAGTGCGCTGACTTGTCAGCGCTTTCAGACGGGGTGACTTGTCACCCCGCAGTATTAATCCATCGGGATGACGCCTTCTTCGAGCCAGAGGAAGCGCTTGTCGAGCGCGCACTCGGCGACTCGGTCGGCGGCGTGGTCTTCGTTATCGGTAAGCGCTTTAAAGTTGGCCTCGATGCGGCGTTTGGCAAGACGACAGAAGTAGTCGGCAAGCTCGATCGGGCTTTTATCTTCAGGGTTCTTTTCAACGCGGTGATGCGCGTAAGCGCAGGTTGCGCTCATGACAAATAGATCCGTTCCGATCTCGATCAATCGGCCCAGGATCATCTGCTTTCTTTCCAGTTTTTGCTGGTAGCGGGCCATCTTGCCGAATAGCTCTCTGGCTAAGCGGTGAGAGTTGGATTCGATGAACGAAAAGTACTTGGAAAGCTCTCCCATCTCCTTATAGCGAGAGGTAAACAGGTTGGAAACATACTGCTTCGGAAGCCACCAAGAGTAAAATTTGGCCACTTTTCCGAAGGCCTTGGCTTTGTCGGAAGCGGAGCTTTTCGGGTTCAATAAAGCACCTGCGACTTTAAGATGCGGATCCATCGCTTCTCTTGCCAAGAAAAGCTTCATAATCTCTGTAGATCCTTCCAAAATTCGGTTGATTCGGCAATCTCTCATCATCCTTTCAACAGGATAGCCCGGCTCACCACGCGCTTTTAAGGAGCTTGCTTTTTCATACCCGCGTCCGCCGCGAAGCTGCATGGTCATATCGGTTATGGTCCAGAGTGCTTCAGTACAAAACATTTTGGCCATGGCCGCTTCAATCCGGATGTCAAAATCTCCTTTATCTTGCCAGGCGGAAGTTAGCTTGGCGACCGCTTCCATCGCAAATGTGGTCGAAGCGATATAAGCGATTTTTTCCTCTCCCGCTTCGTGAAGTCCGATAGGAAGACCCCACTGCACTCTTTCCTTACCCCATTTTCTTGCGATCGTTAAACACTGTTTTGCGGCTGCGGTAGAGGCGGCGGGAAGTGTCAAACGTCCTACGTTAATTGTGGCCAGCGCAAGGGCCAAGCCCCTTCCTTCATCCCAAAGGAGGTTTTCTTTGGGGATTTTCACATTGGTAAATTTCAAAACGCCGTTATAAATGCCCCCGATGCCCATAAATTCGCAGCGGTGAAGAACTTCCACTCCCGGAGTGTTCATTTCCAGGATAAAAGCGGAGATTTGCTTGCGCTCTTTGCCTTTCACCATTTTCGGAGCCGTTTTAGCCATGACCACAATGATATCGGCAACGGTCCCGTTCGTACACCAGAGTTTTTCTCCGTTTAAAATATAGTGAGTGCCGTCGTCGGAAAGTTTGGCTTCGCAAGACATCTGGGCGGGGTCGGATCCGACATCGGGTTCTGTCAAAGCAAACGCCGAGATAGATCCCGTTCTAAAGCGGGGATAAAACTTTTTCTTCTGTGCTTCCGTTCCAAACATTTTAAGTGGCTGTGGCACGCCGATCGACTGGTGGGCGGATAAAAGCACGGCTGTTCCTCCGCAGTAAGAGGCTACGCATTGCATAATCCGGTTGTAGTTTGTTTGAGAAAAGCCCAATCCACCGTACTCTTTAGGGACTTTCAATGCAAAGGCACCCATTTTAACCAGTCCGTCGATTACGACTTTCGGGATTTCACGGGTTCTGTCGACTTCTTCAGGATCTAAGTTTTCAAGTAAAAAATGCTCAAGCGTTTTAATGTATTCATCGCCGATCTTTTTATCTTCGTCCGACTGCTCGGGGAAGGGCGTGACCATAGACGAGACAAAGTTCCCCATAAAAAGCTGTCCCCCGAAGCTGGGTAGAGAGTACGATTCTCTTGCAAGCTCTGCGATCTCTAGTGCGTCTTTTTTTTCTTGGCTACCTTCTGCTGAATCGGCCAAAATAGCATCTTGTTCTTGTTGTTGCATAAGATTCCTCTCTTTGTTTACTTTTTATATAGCAAAACCGAGGCACATGAGAAAAGAAAAAATACACTTCAAAAAACGTCAGGACAACGATTTTTACCGCGTCGTCAAAGCCCGTGTCTATGACTGGTTCGAAAGGGAGGGGATCTCTCCTCATGCTAATAAAACTATGTGGGTTAAGTTTTCTTGTCATCTCTTGGCCTATCTTCTGCTGTTCACTCTGATCTTTTCCGATCATTTTGAGGGTGTGACACTTGTGATGCTCTTTGTCTTATTTGGCGTCACCCAAGCGCTTATGGGCTTTAATATCAGTCACGATGCACTTCACGGAGCCTTTAGCCGATCCAAACGAGTGAATCGTTATCTCGGGTATTTTTTCGATTTTTGCGGCGAAAGCTCTTTTGTGTGGAAAACCTCTCATAACGTTCAGCATCATACGTTTACGAATATCTCGGGACATGATGACGACATTAACAAGGCACCTTTGCTTCGCTTTTCTCCCCACGATCCGTGGGCTCCTCATCATCGGTATCAACACCTCTTTATTCTCCCTCTTTACTCGATGATCACTTTATCCTGGATTTACTGGGGTGACTGGCAAGCTTTCATTCAGGCAGGAAAAAATGGCCAGACAAATCTTAAGGATTGGATGATTTTTACCGGCTTTAAGGGGCTTAACTTGTTTATTATGGTCTTACTTCCTTTCATCGCATTAAGCGTGCCAGTTTGGCTTATTGTGACTAGTTTAATTTTGATGAACATGGTGGCAAGTTTAGTCTTGTCCGTCGTCTTTCAGATGGCGCACTTGGTAGAGGGAGTGGAGTTTCCCTTGCCTGACCGAAGCGGAAAGATAGAGGACGAGTGGGCTGCTCATGAATTAAAGACAACATCTAATTTTGCAACCCATAACCAAGTCTTAAGCTGGTTTTTGGGGGGCTTAAATTTTCAGGTGGAGCACCATCTATTTCCGCAGGTCTGCCATGTGCACTACTCGAAAATCCAATCGATTGTTAAAGCGACCGCAAAGGAATTCGGCTTGCCGTACAACGAGCAGGCGACTTTTTCGAAGGCGTTTATTTCCCATTTAAAAACCCTTAAGAAGTTTGGCGCCAAGGCAAAAGAGGTTTATGTTTCATAAAGCGTTTTTTTTCTGTCTGTTAGCTACGCACTTATCCCTTGTTGCCACAAAAGGGGATTTAATCGAAAGAATCGGCCCTTACCTTATGCCGGAAAACCATCCGATCAAGACAAAGTTAGATACATTTTTCACTCAATCACGGTGGACTTTTAATGAGAAAACGATGGAAGCAGGGGGTTTTTTAAATGTCCATCCCCAAAAGTTTTCCCGTGCAATCGTCACAAAACACCCGGAGTTTTCGGGTTATGTGTTTAAAGTCTATTTAGACACTCAACGCTATTATCTGGATCTTCCCGAAGGGGAAATTTGGGCAAGACGCGCGGAGGGAGCCAACTGCGTTCGGGAAGTAATTGAAAGGATGGGCTTTCATGCGATGATGAAAGCGCCTGTGAAGTGGATCTATCGCCTGCCGGATCAGCCCAAAGTGCCCAAAGGGTATATTCCGAAGCGTTTTATTCTGGTACAAGAGGATATGGAGCTTGTGTCTAACGAAGAAAACCGCAAGCTTTGGAAAAGCGACTTCATTACGCCGGAGCTTTTGGATAAAGTTCACTATGTGATTAAGGAGGTGGGGCTTTTAGATTGCGCGAATGTAAATAATATCCCTTTTTCCGTGGATGGAAAGATCGCTTTCATCGACACCCAAACCCACCACGCCACAAAAGTTTTCTGGGATTCGCTTAACCGCCACCTCAACGAAGAAAACCGACGCTACTGGAAAGAAATCACGAATCAAAAATAACTCTTAAGTGTGACTTAAAAGCAGTAAGAGCCCTTAACTTCCCACTGGCCTCCTACGGCTATGTTTTGCCCCCAAAAATGGTGCATGTAACCGGCCGAAACCATAAAACGCTCCGTGAAAAACAGGTTCAATGCGACCCTTCCCGACCAGACTCTATAGTTTGCGTTCCAAAAGAAAAAGCTGGGGTTTAACGGCTCTTTACCGTTAAAAAACCCCCAGTCTAAATGGGTTTCAGCCAATATTTGAAAATACGCGCTTAAATCCACCCAGGCCGAAAGACGACCTCGAACTTGATCGGAAGGGAAGCCGGCATACCAAAGGCAGCCTATTTCTCCGTCAAAAGTGGTTTTATATCCTTTTGCAAAAAAACTTCGGGCGTATAAAAGCTTGCCCTCTAAGCCATATCTGCCATACCGAAGATCGGGTAAATACTGCTCCCGAAAGGGGAAGATCAATGCGATTTCGGAGCTGAAGATGGCATCGTCCCAAAAAAGCCATCCCCGCCGCCACGAAACCGCCCCATCGCCCAGATCGTATTCGTTTCCGTTTAAGTGATCTAAGACTTCCATCACAGGAAGATAGAACGAAAGCGTGTCGCATTCGGTAACTCCGGCTTCAATCTCCAAAGAGAACAAATTCCTTTGAAAGGAATTATAACTTTTGAGTTTATCTCCCTCTTTATCGTAAAACTGAGTCGAATCAAATTGAGAAAAACCAAATGTAGTTATGGCCCGCCCTTTGGGAGTAAGAGGGGCATAGGCGAAAACGAGTGACGGAACTAAAAGTAAAAGAAGATGTTTCATAAACTTTGGAGTTATAGCTAATTGGAAGCTGACTTTCAAGTCGTATTTCGCGATGACTACGAAGCCGATTACCACGCTGCCATGGCTCTTAAAGGGGAGTTAAGCGGCACACACACTTACGACACAAAAGAGATCGAGAGAGCTTTAAAAGCTGTCGAAATCTTATTTCAACGTCTTGGGGAAGACCCGTTTAAAGATAAAGAAGTTTGGGGACTTGTCACTCTGCTTGATCCCGAAGTTTTATCCCCGAAAAAAGAGCTTCAAAATCGTTTGCTGGATCTATTTTTGAAGTCTTTAGCTTTCCCGAAGGAGCTTAAGGAGATTAAGCTTAAGCTCATCGGAGTAGGGGATGTTTCTCAAGACCTTGGGAAAGAGCTATTGGTTTGCCGTATTGCTTTTGGCGCCTTTACCCGGTTGGCATCAGAGCTTCAAAGCGAGGTGAAATGGATTCAACATGTAATTCCGGGGGCGATTTCGATGGAAGGGGAGACAAAAAGGCTGGCAGAAGCCATTTTGCCCCTGACTGAAAAAATTCGACGGCCTTTTCATGCCTCTACTCCGCCGATGAGCGTGCCAAAAGGGCCATCTCAGCCCTTGCGAATCGATGCCGCCCCGGGAACCTCTCCCGAAGATGCCCTTCGAGAGCCCAAACTTCAAAGACTCACCGAGGTTGCCGACCAGCTTTTTTCCGAGTACAGCCAAAGGCTGTTTCATAAGGTCTCGCCGCAGGATAGGGACGTTTTATTGGGAAAGATTAAAAGTCACTTTCCGGCCCTGATCGAAAAGTTTTTTGTCTCCGAGCCCCACATCATGAAAAGCCACGAGAAAGAGGCGGTGCTAGCGATTTTAAAAGAAGTCAGGGGGTTCGTGGAAGATCTTGAGCATGTGGATAGAAGCCGCGGCATGGGGTCTAAACAAGAACTTTTGAGACTCCATGCCTTAAAGATAGGCACTGATCTGGATCATCTTCCCAAGCATATTATGTCCTTGTTGGAACAAATCGTCAGCCGGCAGCTGGGGCTTTCGGGAAAAGCGTATCAGCCGATCGCGACAGAGATTCAAATAGCCACAAGAGATTGTGTGGCAGGCTTTTTATTTGTGGCGATAGACCGAGTATTTAGACCCGACAACGTGACGCTATTTTTAAAAAGGCTTTTAGAAGAGGACTTAAATTTAAATGCTTTAAGCGAAAAGCTTTCCCCCTCGGAATCCTACGACAAGTCGGACACCTATTTTTCCCGCTCGGCGGGGGAGTATCTGGAGACAATCTTAAGAAAGCTTAGTCTTATTCTTGTCGGGAAAAGCGTTTTTGCCGACACGGTTTTTAAGTTCTTAAGAAGAGAGTCGATGGGGGTAAATATTCAGCAGCAAGTCAATGCGATCCTTTCTTCGGATGTATCAATGACCCCGCTTCTATTTTTAGAGCATATTTTGCTTTATAAAGACGCGGATGGCACTCACGGGGTGCTATTGGATAAACAGCTTCCTGCTGATTATAACTTAAGAAAAGCGTTGAAGACAAAGCTTCGAGCCCTTTTCAACAAAAGCTCTTGGTTTGTGCAACTTTTTCCCGATAAACCCCTGGATAAGCTGGTCGATCTGATCGCGATTTATCTGGAGTCCAAAGAAGGGCTCTATATTCTGATTTCCTATGTCCTAAAAGGCTATTTAAATTATATAAGCCGCAGCCAAGTGTAAAAATCTTTTCGTTTTTTTCTGTCGATGGTGTTTTTTCGTGTGACGGGGGGATAAGGATGAAAGCGCGTCTAATGAGCGCGTTTTAAACTGTCGGGAAACTCCATTCGAATTTGAAACGGTCTGCTGTCCGGACGAAGGGGTCTTGACAGTGAATTATTTAAACTCATAATAAATTATTATTTATTTTTTTAATATTACATCCAATTATCCAAAGTTATTGCAAACTAAGTTAAATTAATAATTTAAGTTGCTGATGTTTAATGCGTTGAAAGTTGTTTAAGAATCGATTTGAGGGAGCGTTGTCAGAGTGTTTTCAAAAAAAAATCAAAGGGGTTGCAAATAAAATATGCTATTCGATACGGTTACGCTTATTAGAACAACCTTAAACTATAGTATAAAGGAGAGACCGTGAAAAAAATGATCATGAGTTTGGTCTTGGCAGCTTCTGCTTTGACCATGCCAACAGCACTGTCGGCTTTCGGCGGTGACAATTGCTGCAACCCTAACCCTTGCTGCGACAATTCCTGGGATGGATTGTACGTCGGACTTAACGCCGGTGTAGGTAGCTTGGATTCACACAGAATTGACCAAGATGGTTACATCTTCCAAGGTGGCCATTCTACGATTGAAACTGCCTTTGTTGGTGGTGTTCAAGCCGGATGGGATACTCAGTGTGATAACCTTGTATTGGGTGTCGTTGGGGATTTCAACTGGAATAACTACAGCAGAACGCTTTGCCACAACGGTGACGAAGTGGATAGCTACGTAAAAGGTAAAGTAGACTGGACTTCTTCCATCAGACTGCGCGTTGGCGTACCTGTATGCGATACGCTAATCTACCTAACCGGTGGTGCTGCTGTTGCTAAATTGAAAACACACTGGTATTTGGATTCTGAGTCCAGCCACCACCACCACGACACACGTTGGGGCTGGATCGGCGGCGTTGGCCTTGAGCACAAAGTTGGATGCAACTTGAGCTTGGGTGTTGAGTTCCTATGCTCTCACTTCGAGAACACGAGCTCCAGACATCAAGAATCTTCATTGGAAGATGTTAGATTCTGCCATGGCGCTAACTCTTATGTTGGCCGTGTAACCTTGAACTACCGTTTCGGAGATCTTTGCTCCCTCTGGTAGGATTGAGTAATTAAGCAATAAGGCTTGTTCGCCGGAGAGTTGAAAAACTCTCCGGTTTTTTTATGTATCATCTCGGTCGAAAAAAAGGCTTCGTAAGAAGGTTTCTAAAGCGATCTCAGGCGTAAAATCTCTCGGAAATAGCGCAGGGCTATTCCCTTCGAGCTTTTCCACCTGATCTCATCTTTACAAACCTTCTTACGAAGCCTTTTTTTCTCCCTCAATGATACGACGGTGTTTATTTTCGAGATTAAAACTTTCGACATCGTTCTTCTTTCCAAGAAAGTCAATTGGAGGTTTCTTTATGTCAGCGAATGTAGTACACAAATTTCCCCTATCTTTAGGGAATGTATTTTTCTATGGGGAAGGTGAGCCTAAGTTGAACAAAGATGCGTTAGCGTCTGATCGCAAACGATGTGTGGTTAAATCGATTTTACTGATTGCGGCGGCTTGTTTTGTTTTTTATACGATGTTAAGGATGAGCACCCAACTAACCTACTGTCCGTCATCCCAAGAATATACAAAAGGGGATTTGGCGAGGAATGCTTTGGTGGTGGTGTGTCAGATTTTCGCTTCGATCCTATTTGTTCCGACTTTTATGTATAGCGTTCATCAAGGTTTTAAAGCGGTGGATATCACAAGAAAGTTGCCTGCATTTATGCAGGTTAAAGCGGAATAAAAAGCTTGCCCGGATCTCTTCCAAGACCCGGGCACATTGTTTTAGTTAGCTTTTTTAAGCTCACCCACTTTTTCCCAGGAGGGGTCAGCTTTTAAGACCACATAGATGAAGCTTTCATCTTGTTGTGGATGATATTGATTGGCTTGAAGATGGGTATCAATTTGCTCTGGTGTGAGCTTGTAGATTCCGCCGCTGATCGCATCAATGGCAAGACCGATAACGCCGCCGATGACAATATTGCCAAAGACCCAACCGCTAACTTTACGTGTTAGTACCGTTTCATAGGGCTCAAACCCTTCCAGCTCAATTCTGACAAAGTGGTTATCTTTTCTTGTAAGAGCCACGATAAGAGGAGATTCTCCGATATAGTAATTGTCGATGTAGACATTTGCATTGCATGGAGTTGTGCTAACGCCGATAGGCTGGTGAGTTCCGTTGACAATAGTTGCGCAGCTAGTCATTAAAGTGGCTGCAGCAATGGCTAATGATGTCAAATTCATAAATTTAAACTTCATGTAATAGGCTCCGTAAAAGGTTTTGATTGGAGTATAGTAACTTACGTTTGTTTTAATTTGGAGTTTAAAAATAGATTTTGCTATGATGTCTTCCAAAAAAAGGTAAAAGCTTGAAAAAAGTCGATTTTATAGTTATTTTTTTAATTATGATCTTTGGATCAATTTATTATATTCGTTATCAAGCAATAGAGTCTTATTTTGGTCATATCTTGGCCCCTGATACTAAAGCTAAAGCTCATATCTTAGTTTTATGGGGCAGGGGAGTTGGGGAAGAGGAGTTATTGGCCCGTATGAAGATTGCGGCTAGCAACAACCAGATTCAGCTTTCACATCTGTCTACAAGGCCCCGATTTTGGCAAAGAATCTGGTTAAATAATCCCACAAAAGAAGCTATCGATCGCTCTCAACCCGATTTCATTTTTTCATTGCAGCAAGAAGTCGATCCGGTGCCCGGTATTCCGAATTACTTGTGGTTAAGCCAGTGTGAAAAGGATTTAAGAGAGGAGTTTAAAGCCGATCCGGCGTTAGTTGAAAGGATGCGGGGGTATGACGGCTTTTTGCTGGCTTTCGATGATCATGGCGATATCAAACCGCTTTTTTCTGAGTACGGCCTTTCCACCAAAATCGGTCGTTGGGTGCCATCCGTTTATCAGGGCGGATTTAAGGAGATCGAGCGCAAGCATTTGTTTTACTGCGGGGCCAACTGGGATAAAAAGCGCTCTGGGGGGGACTATCAAGAGATGTTTAAACGGATGGATGAAACGGGGTATTTAAAAGTCTATGGCCTTCCAAGCAAGTGGAAGCATACACCCCGATCTTTTGGAGGGTACTTGCCGTCCGATGGGATCAGTCTTCTAAGCGCAATGAGCGATTGCGGAATCGCCCTGATCTTGCACTCTGAAGCGCATTTAAAGGCGGGAGCGACCTCAAGCCGAATCTTCGAGGCATCAGCGACATCTTGCGTAACGATTAGCGATCCCCATCCGTTTGTTAAAAAGTACTTTGGAGACAATGTGTTTTATCTTAATACCGATCAAAAGGGCCCTGAGCTTTTTATTCAAATTGAAAGCTACATCAACTGGATTCGCTCACATCCCAAAGAGGCAAATGAAATGGCGCTTAACTGCTATAAAATTGCTTCAAATCTGTTTAGTCTGGAAGGCCAATTGAAAATCCTAGTCGACTTTCATCAAGAAACAGACGTCCAGTTTGCCAACACCCCTTCTCAGCCCACCGCCCAAGCCACCTAACCCACACAGCCCTGCCGTCTGTCTTCGGTCCGGGAATTATTGAGGATTATGACTTTTGATTCTTGATATATAGGATCTGTGTTAAAGTTGTTCAAAAAAAAGGAGTGATAATGGGAATCGATATATTTTTTATTTCTGTTTTTTTTGTGTTAGTCTTGTTTTCTTACATCAATCAAAGAAATATAAAGAAGCAGGTTGAGCACCAAGGCGAGCTTATTGAACTTGCTAAGCAGCAAACCGAACTTATCAAAAACTTCAACAAGGCAATTGATCGCTATGAAGAAGATCTTGTTTTGCTGAAGAAAAGAGTAAGTGTGTTTGAGAAGTAGTTTTCTCTTCGTCATATCGCAAAATGACCAAAAAAAAAACAGTGCTCTCAATGAGCGGGGCCTCGGTCCTGCTTTTTGTCGGGTTGCTCTTTTTTTCTGTCACCTTTGACCTACGTTTGACATTTTTTATGTCTATT